>JAPLOC010000867.1 GCA_026692825.1 Planctomycetota bacterium
GCGTTCCCAGGCGGAGCCTGGGAACGAGAAATCCACTCTTCATCCGTGCCACCCATCATGAATCCACTCCTGCCGCGCCGCACCGTACTCCACAGCCTCGTCGGCGGTTCGCTCTTGATGCCCGGCATCGTCTCGCAATTGCTCGCCGAGAGTGACGGACCGTCGATGAAAGTCGACCCGCTCGCTCCCCGTCCACCGCATTTCCCCGCGCGCGCCAAACGGGTCATCTTTCTGTTTTCCACCGGCGGCGTGTCTCACATGGACACGTTCGACCACAAGCCACAGCTCTTCGCCGCCGACGGCAAGATCACCGGAATCGGGGGGGGACTTTCCAATCAGCAAAGGGTGCTGCTAAAGCCTCTTTGGGAATTCCGTCCTGGAGGCCAATGTGGAACCATGGTCAGCGACCTGTTCCCCAATCTGCGAGAGCTGATGGACGATGTCTGCCTGATTCGCTCGATGAAGTCCGATGACAACGAGCATTATCAGGCGACGCTGGCCATTCATACCGGTTCGTTTTTCTTTTCACGTCCGAGTCTGGGAAGCTGGGTCAGCTACGGCCTGGGAACGGTGAATCAGAATCTGCCGTCGTTCATGGTGTTGGCGCCGCATCTTCCCTATGCGGGGACACTGGTCTACGCCAACGATTTCCTGCCGGCCTATCACCAGGGGGTTCGCGTCATCCCCGGTCCCAACCCCATTCCCAATCTCGACCGCCGCACGATGCAGGAACGTGTCCAGCAACTGGAACTGGGGCTATCGGGCGCGCTCAACCGCAGTCACGGTGCCAGACATTCGGCGAACCAGGAATTGGCGGCGCGTGTCCGCACGTTTGAAACCGCGTTCCATATGCAGACCGAAGCCCGCGACGTGTTCGATCTGTCGCGTGAACCCGACAATGTGCTCGATCTGTATGGACTTTCGCGCGATGATACAACCGGGTTCGGCTGGCAGTGCCTGGTCGCCCGCCGGCTGGCGGAACGCGGCGTGCGGTTCATTGAACTCGTCGACGGCAGTTCCAGCAGCAACTGGGACCAGCACGCCGACATGGCCGACCACGGTCCCCGCGCCAAACAAATCGACCGTCCGATCGCCGGCCTGATCCGCGATCTCAAACGACTCGGCATGCTCGATGACACGCTTGTGGTCTGGACGACAGAGTTCGGACGGACACCTGGCATCGACGGCACAAAAGGACGCGGCCACCACAGCGCCTGCTTTTCGTCCTGGCTCGCCGGGGGTGGGGTCAAGGGAGGCTCGGTCTACGGCAGCACCGACGAACTGGCGGCCACCGTCGCCGAGAACAAAGTACACGTCCACGATTTTCACGCGACAATCCTGCACCTCCTCGGCATCGACCATACGCGTCTCACGTTTCGCCATGCCGGCCGGGACTTCCGGCTCACCGATGTGCACGGCCGGGTGGTGCAGGAACTGATCGCGTAAGCCGCGCGAAGGCACTCTCACGATTATTTGCTTGACCGAAACAGTATTTCTTGGGAGAATCAAATCGTCGCGGTTTGGCAGTCGTGTTCCTATTTCCAACCAGCGGGCGGAGTTTGCCGCTCGATGGGCGGGATGGGTGCGGGGCCGGCTGGGGCGGTGTCTATTGTAGGATTTCGTTACGAATCACTCGGGGTGTTGCCGTGAATCGATTCGCCGTGGGTGTCTTGGCGTGTGTACTTGTGGTGTTGAGCGGCAGCTCGGCTTGGGCGAAGTCTCGACTCTGGACCGACAGCCAGGGGCGAACCGTCCAAGGGGAGTTTGTGCGTTACTTTGAGGGGAAGGTGGTCCTCAAGTTGAAAAACGGGACGGCCAAGTCGATCCCGTTCGAGAACTTTTCGGAGGCCGATCAGAAATACCTCGAAACCCTGATTGATTTTGAAGACGAAGAGGAAGAGGAGGAACAGCCGGCCGCTGCGAATCCAGAAGCGAACAAGCGGCCCGCTGGTGGCGGATTCCCGTCGGGTCCACCGGGGATCAATCCGGCAAGCGGTCTGCCTCCGGACAGGCTCCCCGCTTTCCCGCGTCCAATCCCCAGGGAATGTCCCCCGGCCAGGGGATGCCAACGGGATCGGGAATGTCTATGACTCCCGGGATGCCCATGACGCCGGGCATGTCGACGACGCCGGGGATGCCGATGACCCCTGGCATGCCAATGACACCCGGGATGCCCTCGGGGCAGGGGATGCCACAGGGAATGGGGCAAGGTATGGGGCCGGGAAACCCGAATTGGGGTGCGGGAAATTCACAGCCGAACGGTATCAATCCTCGGAACAACACGCCGCGAAGCGACAACCGGCGTCCAGAGAGTACCGTCGGTTCGGTCATCTTCATGATCTTCGCCGGGACGGCGATGTGCATCAACGGATTCGGAAATCTCTGGCTGATTGTTCGGGCGTTTCAAACATCAATGCTCCATGGACTGCTGGTTCTGTTCGTCCCGTGTTACTCCCTGATTTTCATCATTACGCAATGGGAAGAAGCCAAAGAACCTTTCTCTGTCATGGTATGCGGATTCCTGCTGATGTGCCTCACCATGGGAGTGACTGTACTCGTGTCGGTTTGACACGTCCCAAGCGAGCGGGGCGGCGTCAGCCCCCTGCCGTCAGCGTCCGTTACCCTCGACGTCCGTTTGGCCCCACTTCTTTTGCGGGAATCCCCCAGACTCATACGCGCCGTAGACGACGAGTCTGTCAAAATCGATCGCGTAGAACCAGAGTTGTCGATCGCGTCTGTTTTTTTGGAACACCGCTCCGCGCTCGATTCTCGCGACCTTCCACCAGTCAGCGGACTGACGATTTGGCCCTTCCATCACACATGCGTACTCGGAGGGTCGAAAGTCGTCAAACTGTGTGCGACTCAAACCAGACCATGCTTCGACAAGTGACCACGCGGCATCGAGGGATCGGCATTGGCAGCTCCAATACTCGATTGAGCCGTTAAAGTTGCCGCCGTCAAACGCCCGGCAGGTTTCCAGCAGGCACAGCTCGCTTAGATCCCGCCGCCGGTCGATGTCGGTCTGGTCGAGAATAAAGGTCCGCGCCGCCTCACCTTGGAGATGGACTGTTGAATCCAGGACAGTCATCTCCGCCAGCCGTTTTGGCAACCAATACTCGAGGTAGAGGACGAAAGAAACCGCAACAGCGACCAAAGACACCAGAACCATCTGGTCGCGATTCCAACGCCCTCTCCCTCCTCCGTCGCTCATGCCAGCGTCCAACCCTTGCGGTACTCGCGTTTCAGAAACCGATCCGCCTCCGGCGCATTCCGCGCCTTCAACTGCTCCGGATCCCACTCCAGCTTCTTCCCGGTTCGAAACGCCACATTTCCCAGGTGATTCGCTTCGGTCAACCAGCCGGCGTACTCAAAATTGCACGTCGTCGGGGCACCCGTCTTACAGGCGTGGATCCACTCGGCGTAGTGTCCCTTGGATTTCGGAATGGTCGCTTCAGGACGCGCGAAGTCCGCGAACTTCTTCTCGGGCAACAGCGTGTGTTTGAAGTAGTCCGAGAGGATCATCCCATTGTCCCCGACAAACAGGACGCCGTCGTTCCACTGCGGAATCTCGCCCGCGATCCAGCGGGCGGGCCTGTTGGTCCCCTGGTACCACTGAAGTGTCACCGGCGGCATCGCCCCGCGCGACGCGTATTCGTACTTCGCTTCCATCGACGCCGGGGCGAGTTCCGGATGGGGCGTCGGTCCCTTCGCTTCAATGGTCAATGGGGCCTTCAAATTGAGTGCCCAAAAAGGTAGATCGATCCAGTGACTCCCCAGGTCGGACATTGTGCCATTGCCGAAATCCCACCAGCGATACCATTTCGGCCCGGGAACATACGTGTTGTTGAACGGCCGCTCCGGAGCCGGACCAAGCCACAGATCCCAGTTCAAACCGGCGGGAACCTGGTGAGTTTCGGTCGGACGGTCGCGCAGTGTCACAATGTCGCCGTGCTTCTTGGCGTCCTCCTCGGTCGGCTGCCAGCCCCACGCCCGCGACACCCAGACATGCACTTCCCGAATCGGGCCGACCGCGCCGCTCTGAACCAGCTCCACCACTCTGCGGTAGTTGTCCTCGGCGTGAATCTGCGTCCCCATCTGCGTCGCGACTTTCGCCTTCGCCGCCGCCTCGCGAATCACGCGGGCTTCATACACGTTGTACGAAAGGGGCTTCTCGCAATACACGTGTTTCCCGAGCTTGAGGGCCGGCAACGTCGCGAAGGCGTGAGTGTGTTCACACGTGCTGACCACCACCGCGTCGAATTCGCTGGCATGATCGAACAGCTTGCGAAAGTCACTGAACTTGCGGGCGTTGGGGTGCTTTTGCGAAGCGGCCGCGACCGCCGCGTCGTTGACGTCACACAGCGCGACGATGTTCTCGCTGGAGACGCCCGCCAGATTTGCCGCGCCACGTCCGCCGCAACCGATGATCGCGATATTCAGCTTCTCGTTCAGATTCGTCCCGCGGACAATCGCCGGGGCGGCGATCACCGCCGACGCGGCGGCCGCCGACGTTTGCAAAAACGTACGGCGTGAAACGGGAGAATTCGACGGGACGATCGAGTGCGGCGCGGGCATGGTTCGAATCCGTGAAGAATGGTGAAGTCTCTGAAGGGGTGTATTCTGCCGTCGGACATGGCGGGTACGCAAGTGGTACTCCATGGAGGTGGTGTCGCGGTGTGGCGACCGACCCGCGGGGGCGCTCGCGGAGCAGGTGGCGAAGTCAGTTTTTGCAAAGATTCTCATTCTGGTGATGTCCGGAGACCGGCCTGTCGCTCAACAACTTTTTGCTCGCGAATCGGCGAGACTCGCGAAACTTCCCGAAGCACAGCGAACGGCGTTGGGCCAAACCATGAACGATGGCAGTGCGCCAGGAGACGGTACCGATTAAACTTGGAGTGGCAACCCGGCTACGACAATCGCCACAACGGCCGCGTGGAAGCGATCAACGTTTCTGGCATCCCATTCCCTCGCCAACATCGTCCCAGCCAGCTCCGAAAACGAAAATCCCCAATTCACAGCACGACATCCGCCAAACAATCCTGTCCATCCTCTTCATCCCTTTCATCCTGTCTCAAAAACCCGTCAAACCGCGAAATTCGGTCAGTCGGCTCGGAGAACGGAGACGACGGACGGAAAAGATTTGACAGGATGAAGAGGATGAAAGGGATGTACTGGATGAGGGCACTCTCCCCCCCTCTCCCCGCGATGGACGCCATCCAGCACGCAAAACTCCGATCGTTTTTGCGGCGAGTAGTGCAAAGCCGTCGGGTGCGACACCGCGCAACTTCCTCGCGACAAAAAC
>JAPLOC010000868.1 GCA_026692825.1 Planctomycetota bacterium
GACACTGAAGACCGCATGGAAAAGGCGGCCACCATGCTGCACACCCAGTTGCAGGGGATCCGCACCGGCCGGCCCACCCCGGGGCTGGTCGACTCGATCCGGGTCGATGTCTACGGATCGCAGACCCCGCTCAAGCAAATCGCCAGCGTGACGGTTCAAGAGGGGAAGACGCTGGTCATCCGTCCGTTCGATCCCGGGACAATCAGCTCGATCGTCAAGGCGATTCAGACCAGCGAAGTCGGGTTGACCCCCAATTCCGATGGCCGCTTCGTGCGAATCAACGTTCCCCCGCTGTCGACCGACCGTCGCCGACAGCTTGTCGCGCGGGTCAAGGAGTTGGCCGAGGAAGCCCGCGTGGCGATTCGCAACGTCCGTCGCGACGGGAATAAACACGCCGACAATCTGGAAAAAGAAAAGCTCTGCACCGAAGACGAACACGCCCGCTTGAAAGAGCAAGTGCAGGAGCTGACAAAAACCTTCGAGGCTCGTGCCAATGATCTGGCGACCGCGAAGGAAAAAGAAGTGATGGAAGACTGATGGCTTCGCTGCTCCAGATTAAGGACGCCTGCAAGAGTTACGGCAATCAGGTACTGCTCGACAGCGCCGAAGCGACGTTGATCGAAGATGTGAAGGTCGGCTTCGTCGGTCGCAACGGCGCGGGTAAAAGTACGCTGCTGCGCTGCATTCTGGGAGACGAACAACTCGACCGGGGAGAGATCGTCCGGCATCCCCGGCTGCGCCTGGGATACCTGCGTCAGCACGATCCGTTCTTGCCCGGCGAGACCGCGCTCGAATTCCTGATGCGCGACAGCGGACAGCCCGACTGGAAGTGTGGCGAAGTCGCCGGCCAGTTCGAGCTGAAAGGTGCCTACCTGGATGGACGCGTCGACAAACTCTCGGGGGGTTGGCAGACCCGCGTGAAGCTGGCGGCCTTGCTGCTGCATGAGCCGAACCTGCTGCTGCTCGACGAACCGACCAACTTCCTCGACTTGCGCACGCAGATTCTGCTGGAGCATTTCTTGCGAAGCTATCGTGAGGCGTGTCTGATCGTCTCGCACGACCGGGCGTTCCTGGCGGCGACCTGCACGCACACGCTCGATTTGTCGCGGGGCAAGCTGACGATGTACCCGGGAAAGATTGACGCGTTCCTGGTCTATCAGCAGGAGCGGCGGGAACACGAAGAACGGCAGAACGCCGCGACGCAGGCGAAACGCCGGCATCTCGAAGAGTTCATCGCGAAGAACAAAGCGCGGGCCAGTACCGCGACCCGGGCGAAATCAAAAAGCAAACAGTTGGAGAAACTGGAGCTGATTGAGATCGCCGGTGATGAACCGACCGCCCGCATCCGCGCCCCGCAGGTCGACCCGCGCAAAGGGCCGGCGCTACGGTGTAAAGACCTGACGATTGGTTATGTCGAACGCCAGATTGCCAGTGGCATCGACCTGGAGATTGATCATGGCGCGCGAGCCGCGATCGTGGGAGACAACGGCCAGGGAAAGACGACCTTTCTACGGACGATTGTCGATTCGCTGCAACCGCTCTCGGGAGAGATCCGCTGGGGTTTCGGTTGCACGATTGGCACATACGCGCAGCACGTCTACACCAGTCTTCCCGAACGGCAAACGGTGATGGAGTATCTGGAGTCGGTCGCTGCCCGGGGAGTGAAGACGCAGGAGATTCTCGATCAGGCGGGGGCCCTGCTGTTTCGTGGCGACCACGTCGAAAAGCCGGTTTCGGTTCTGTCTGGGGGAGAACGGGCGCGGTTGTGTCTCGCCGGCCTGTTGCTCGGTCAGTACAACATTCTGATCCTTGACGAACCGGGAAACCATTTGGACGTCGATACCGTCGAGGCGCTGGCGGAGGCGCTGATCGCGTATCAGGGGACGGTGATTTTCACCAGCCACGACCGGCACTTTATGAAACGGGTGGCGAACTGCATTATCGAAGTGCGCGACGGGCGGGTCGTGAACTACAACGGCGCGTATGAAGCGTACCTGTACGCGGTCAATAAAGAGATCGACGATGGTGAACGCGAGGCGGCCGCCGCCCGCAAGAAAACCCCCATCCCGGCAGGCCGACCGATCGCCGCCGCGGCGAAACCCGCCCGTAGGAACGAACGCGAAGTCCGCAAAGAGATTTCGACGATTGAAAAGACCATCGCCCGGCTCGATGGTCAGAAACGGCAGTTGAACACCGAGATGATGCAGACATCGAACGCCGCCCAGGCGCTCAAGCTGCACAATGAACTGGAAGCGATCGCCGGCCCACTGGCGGAGGCGGAGGAACGGTGGTGCCAGTTGCAGGAAGAACTGGATCCCGAGTCGTAATCGCCAGGTTTGTGTGCCCGCGTCACTCGGCGGTTTGCGCGGCGCGCAGGCGATTCACCTGGGTGCGGACATCTCCTCCGTGCAGGTCGAGCAATTTCGCCAGTCCCAGGGCGACGACGTCGCGGCCGGTGAAGAATCGTCCGGGGCGGGTCCAGCCGCGCACCTCGGCGAACGGTTTGCCAAACAGATCCGAGAGGATCTTGTCCATTTCATCTTCAATGATCGCGAAGTGCCGGGTCCATTCCGCCGCCTCTTCGAGCTGAATGTCCTCTTCGCTCGACCAGCGGACAGGATGGAAATACAGGGACGAATACGGAAGAACGTACCGTTCTTCACAGGCGGCGAAAGGGAGCAGCGCCGCCGACGAACATTCTCCCAGCACCACCGCGGTCGCTTTCAAACCCCGCAGCTTGATGAGGCTCGCCAGCGAGATCCCGACGTACGCGCTTCCCCCCGCGGAATCGAAGAAGATCGTTCCGCTGCTTCCCACTTCGACATCGAGCAGCGTCTCCGCGAGGTCGGACTGTTTTTCCGACAGATCACCACTGATGGCGATTTCCCAGCCATTGCGACGCGCCGCGTCTTCGGAGGCTGGTTGAAAGTTTGAACGGTGGGGGGCGGGATGAGGTTTCACGGATTCCACAGTGAGCGACGACCTGGGAGCGACGCTCATGGGGTGACGCCCCAGGCACAACGCCGGCCAACAGTCTTCGGAACCGGGGGATTGTCATGAATCCGCCGCGAAGATGGAAGGAACAGGGCGTGCCACCCCGCCAGTCACCTGATAGACTCCAGCCTCCCGATGCCGCTTCGGTGCCGTTTTCCGAGTGCGCCGCGCTGGTGAATCGGCTGTACGCTGTCGTTCGCGATCTGGAGACTCAGTGCCGGGTGTTGCAGACCGCGCCGCTGGCGGGGCGCGAGTGGTACGAACTGCTCGATCGCAAACTCATCCCGCAACTTTCTGGGGAGCCGTTCATTGTGGCGGCGGTCGTGGGGGGAACGAACATCGGTAAGAGCGTAGTTTTCAACCATCTGGCGGGGACACGGGCGAGTGCCACCAGCCCGCTCGCCTCAGGGACCAAACACCCCACCTGCCTTGTTCCCGCGGGCTTTTCCGAACGGCATGATCTGGCGGAGATTTTCAAGGGGTTCGAACTGATCCCCTGGTCCGAGGCGGCCGCCGCCCTGGGTGAAACCGAGACCCATCAGCTCTTCTGGAAGCCCGCGCCAGAACTCCCGTCCAGCCTGCTGATCCTGGACACTCCCGATATCGATAGTGACGCGCCGGTGAACTGGCTGCGGGCCGACCGCGTGCGGCACTGTGCCGACGTGCTGGTGGCCGTCCTCACGCAGCAGAAATACAACGACGCCGCCGTCAAGCAGTTCTTTCGCAAGGCGGCCGCCGAGGACAAGGCGATCGTGCTGGTCTTCAATCAATGCCTGCTCCCCGAAGACGAACAGTACTGGCCGCGCTGGCTGGAAACGTTCTCCCGCGAAACCGGAATCACGCCCGACGTGGTGTATGTCGCCCCGAACGACCGGCGTGCCGCCGAGGAGAATCGACTGCCGTTTTATGAACGGAGCTGGCCGATCCCGGAAGGGTTTCCCGCTGGCGTCAGCCAGACCCCGCGTCGCCTGCGGGACGATCTGGCGGAGATGAAATTCACCGAGATCAAACTGCGGACATTGCGCGGCTCGTTGCGGCATATCACCTCGGAGGAACTGGGGGTGCCGGCGTATCTCAATGAAGTCAAGGCGCGGACGGCGGGCTTTCAAGACGCGGCGAGCCTGTTGTCAATGCAGCATCTCGCGAAGGTCGACAACTGGCCTTCGCCATCGAATGGACTGCTGGTCGCCGAGATCAAACGCTGGTGGCGGCTGCACCGCGAGGGGATGACCAAAAAGATTCACGACACCTACGCGACCCTCGGGGAGTTCGTGGCGGTTCCGTTCCGCTGGGCGACGAAGCGTCTCAAGGGGGATCCTCCCGATCCCAACGCGGTCTATTCGCAGCAGGAGCGCGACTTGATGCTGCGGATGATCGACACGGTCTACGAAGAACTGACGCGCCAGTGTCAATTGGGGAATGAAATTCTGCGTCCGCGGCTCGAAGAACTGCTGGCGGGGAGATCGCGGTCGAGTGTGTTGAACAAGCTGACTGAGGAACACGCGAAGTTCAGTGTCGAAAATGAACTGCGCGAGGTGGTGGAAACGCAGATGGAGGCGTTTCGCACGCGCCACCGGTGACGTCGGTGGTGCTGTTCGCCGCCGCCGCCGGCCCCGCCGGCCACGCCCTCACCCCCTTCGTGACGGCGGCGGCGGCAAAGACGCTGGTGGTTCACATTCTGGGGGACGTCGCGGGGGGGACGGGGGCGATGGTCGTGGGGGAGACCGCGATCGGCGGCGCCGCCAGTGGTTTGCGACTGCTGGAAGCGCGGTTCCGTCAGTTGCAAACCGCCTTCACCGCGCGGCGGGTGGCGTGGTTTTCCGACTTCATGCGCCGCAACATTCTGGGTCAACTGCACGACGAACTCGAAACCGCGCTCAAAGTGGGACAGTCAGCGACGTTTCGCGAAGCGGAACGAATCTGCCGACAGTTGCGGGAAACGGTGGGAAGCGTTGGATGACCGACAAGGGCGTAGTAGTTGACCGTCCGTCTACGATACACGGGGAACCTCACCCTTCCGTGAAACTCTTCTTAAACATCAATCGTCGTTCTGCGAATTCAAACTGACTCCTTGGCGCTCCACTCCTGCCAATTTCCAATTTCCCAATTCAGACGATTGCCGGTGACCATCGGGACCATCGTCGGGTTTGGCCGCGAGAACTGCTGAGTCCCTTTGTCCAACCGCTCACGGGGTGAGAGGTCAAACAAACTGTCGCAGCAGAAAATCGATCTGGTCGGCCACGTCGAGGCGGTTCGTCCAATACTCCTGGTGCAATCGCCAGAAAAACTCCAACTCTGTCAGGAGTTCGGGTTTTGTTTCGCGGATCACCGTCTCCGCCTGGTCTCGTCCCACGCTCGCCAGCAAATACAGCAACCAAAGGCGTTGCGCACCAGTCGCGGTTTCGATCAATTGCAAGGTCGACTTCGTTGGGTCACGATTCGATGCAAGAATCGCGCGAACGATTCCGGCCGACTTCCGGTCGTTCTCTCCAACCTGCGATAACAACGGTACCAGAGCGTCGTCACGTATCAAGCGGGAACATGCGGCGATCGAGTGGACAGCGATGAGTTCATCCGAGTCGTCAACAAACTGAATCAAGTGAGAAGAACTAAGATTCTCGCCGACCGCGCCCAATCCCCAGACGGCGGCCGCACGCAATTCCGATGCATTCTCACGATCGCCTGCCAGCCGGCGCAAGATGCGAATCGAATTTGCCGACTTCAACTCGGGCAAGAGCAGTGAAAGCTCCATTCGAAGATCCTGTGCGATTGACCGATCTTCGGCGATTTCGGTCAGCGTATCCCAGCCCTGAATCACGTCCAACCTCGCCAATGCGCCAGCGGCTTCAAGTCGTATACGAGAATCTGTGTGTGACGACACAATCGATTTCAACCGTTTCACGCTGCGATTCGCTTCCGACGGAAGGAATCCGAGCGCCTTCACCGCCGCGTAAACGGTCTCGATTTTCGGACTCTCGAGATCACCGACAAAGTCGTACTGACCGTTTGTGGAAACGGTTGTTGGAACAGGTTCCGTGAAAACCGAAGCAATCACCGAGTCTCCACCTCCGAATCGATCGCCCACTTCCACGTAGGGCTTTAAACGGGAATCCTCCTGTGATCCACGATTCAATCGGTATTTTTGACGGCGACCACTGTCAAGCCGGGTTTCTATGAAGTCACGATCGACTTTCGTCACGGTTCCGGCTGCTGTCGGAATCGTCGCCGGCCATGTCAATTGAATCTCGCTACCTTCCGCAGCGGATTTCATTCGACTCAGCCCGGCCAGTTTCTGTGTGCGGCGCAGCTCGCCCACGTGAAAGAGGTTGACTTCATCACTCGCGGACCAATCGCTGTCGCATCCGGTACACCGAACGTCCCAGGCGCGCTCTGGATTGCCAGTCGAGTGAGACATGGTCAGCTTGAGCGCCGTCTTGGCTCGCGACTCAATTCGTTTACCGGTCTGAAGACAGAGCAGGTCCGGAACCCGCAGTCGTTTGATTTTCGTGGCCCAGATCTTGTTGCTCCCCGAATACCGCTCAAGTTCGATGATTTGGTACCCGCCGCTGCGTAAAATTTCCGCGACTTTTCGAGTTCCGATCGCACCGATCGTGATGTTTCGGAGGAATTCCCGGTCGCTCTTGAAGCCCAACGTGTCTCTCCGTTTTGGTTTGCCAGTTTACTTCATCAATTCGACCATCGAGACGTTCAATGCCTGCGCCAGCCGCGCGATGTTGAGCAACGAAACGTTGCGTTCGCCGCGTTCAACCCCACTCACATAGGTGCGATGCAATCCTGCGGTATTTGCCAGCGATTCCTGCGAAATCCCCTGATCTCGCCGGAGTTCGCGAAGACGCAAGCCGAATTTCGCAAGCACCTCGTTCTGCTGCAATTCCTTCAAAATGTGCTGGACCTAGAGGCGGTTCTCGAATTGCTCGAGAGTCTGACAATGCTGCACTCGATACGTCTACAGACTTTGCGTTACGGTAACTCATAGTGTTCATTGCACGCCGACGCAGTGTCTGTTACCATGTCCACTATCCGGAACACTGAAGGAGCGCGCGACATGACTGAACGAACCGTCCCGAGGCCGCGCGTACGCGGAGAGACTCGGAACCACACGGGGTCAGAATCCAGTGATTCGCTTCCGCCGCGCGTCATCTACCGAACTCGAATGGGGGAGGCCGTCGTCGGGCGATCCGAGGATTATCTGCCACAACTTGAAGCGGAATCGATCGACCTCATCACCACCTCACCCCCGTTCGCATTGTTGCGACAGAAAGACTACGGAAACCTCGATCAGTCCGCGTATGTTGACTGGCTGACATCGTTTGGGCCCGAGGTCCAGAGAGTACTTAAGAAAACCGGCAGTTTTGTGATCGACCTCGGAGGCGCCTACCAGCGAGGTTTGCCGGTCCGTTCGCTCTACAACTACCGGGTTCTCCTCCGGTTCTGCGACGACCATGGTTTTCATCTTGCCGAAGAGTTCTTCTGGCACAATCCATCGAAACTTCCCTCACCCATTGAATGGGTCAACAAGCGAAAACTCCGTGCCAAAGACTCCGTGAACACGGTTTGGTGGCTTTCGAAGACTCCCTGGCCCAAAGCGAACGTTTCCAAGGTTCTCGTCCCGTATAGCGACCGGATGAAAAAACTGCTGGAAGATCCGGCGGCATTCTACACGCCAAAAGAGCGGCCCTCTGGTCACGACATCAGTGGCCGCTTTGGAAAAGACAACGGCGGTGCGATCCCGTCAAATCTATTGCAGTATCCGAATTCCGAAAGCAATTCCGATTACATTCGCCACTGTAAGACGCTTGGTCTCACTCCGCATCCGGCAAGGTTCCCTAGCGCGCTCCCGGATTTTTTCATCAAGTTTCTGACCGATCCCGGTGACTTGGTTGTCGACATCTTCGCCGGGTCCAATACCACGGGCGAAGCGGCCGAACGCCTTGATCGTCGCTGGCTCTCGATTGACAGCGACTTGAGCTACGTCGCGACCTCCGCTCTTCGATTCATGACCGACTGGCCCGAGCCACGAATTCGCGCCGCGATGGCAAAGATCTCGCGATCTGATACTCCGATGCAGATCTTGCCCGCACATCCTGTTCTGTTCT
>JAPLOC010000869.1 GCA_026692825.1 Planctomycetota bacterium
TCGCCGACCGGGTCACGACTTGTGTCCAGGGGATCCTCGTGCTGGTCGCGGTCTACGTCATCGTCAGTATCGGTTGCGCCCAAATGTTCTCCACAGAGATAGCCGCTCGGATCGCGCAATTCGGGTTCGGAACCGCAGGCGTCGCCTTTTTGCTGGGAACGATCGCGGTGTTTGTTGTCTCACTGCGTCGATCGTGCATCACGCTCCGCACAGCGTATGGCGCACTGGGCGCGTGGCTGCTTCTGTTCGCATGGGCGCTGGTCAGTCAGGAACGCGACCCGTTGCCCAATCTGGGGAGCGTGATCTTTGTAGTTGGCCTGACGGCACTGGTCGTCGCACCCTTTGCCGCAATGCCGTTGGCGATGGCGTCAAATCGGGCGCGATAGACTGACACGCGAACAACCAACCCGGATCGCCGGCAATTTCACGCAGCCGCTATTCATGGTTTTCACCGAGCGGCAACTGTCACAAAGCGGTAGTCGTTGTCCGCTTCCTGACGGGCGCGGCTCGGGCTGACGTCGCACTTTCGGCTATCGCCAAGTTCAACCGACGTGCGAATTCCCCGACGACCAACTCCCACTCGGGCCATCCTGCGGCGGAGTCGCCTCCGTCATTTTCAACGTCGACGGAAGGTCGTCATCCGAAGGGGATTGCGGAATCGGCGCGGCAGGGGGCTTGGGCTGGACCGTCAAAGGAAGAACTTCGTCGGGGACGCGTCCTTCCCGACGCTTCAACTTTCGCTCGCCGCTCAGGGTCGCACCGACAAACACCGCACGCACGGTGGGACTGTCACCGGTTTCAAAGAACGAAGCCTTGGCACCGGTTTGATACAGGGTCTTGCACGCCAGAAAAAACCAGACGGTCGTTCCAATACCCAGAACGCCAATCCGACCGGCGAAATCGAGCAGCACGTAATGAACGGCACACAAACCGACTGCCCAGAACGCGAACTTTCGCGCGATGCCCCCGTGTTGTTGTCGCGCCAGCCACAGCGAGAGAAACAACACTCCCGGGATCCACAGCAGAAAGTAATGACCGCGCGCGACCGGCGACACGATAAACGTCGCGACCATCGCCAGCCCATAAGCCGCCAGCAGCGCCAGTCGATCACGACGAACGGCGGCAATCACGGAACAGGCCAATAGCGCAATCAGTGCGCCAATCCGGATCACAAGCAGCAATCCCATGATCGAGCCGTTGTCCATTGGCATCTGGCTCGCCGGCTCTCTGTCAACCAACTGGTCGTCTGGCCCTGCCCCCAAACGCGCCAGCACCCAACTGCCGAAACGGAACGTGGCGTTGGTCAGACTCTGATTCCGCCGCGACGCGACATCCCCGCCAAAATCACCCGTTCGCACGTCGTTGACTTTGGAACCGACGTTTTCGTGGAATTTCGCGAGATACTCGAGATTTCGATCCCAGCCCACAACCAGGGAAGGAATCAGGAACAGGAACAACAGGCCACCGGCGACCACTCCGGTGGAGACCCAGGCGAATCGCGGTCGCAAGTGCGCGCGAACCACCGCCTGGACCATCAACATGAATCCCAGGCCGGCCACGGGAAGTGCCGGGGTGACTTTGACGGCGACCGGCAACATCAACACCACACCACCCGCCACCCAGGCGACGGGCGAACGTTCGGTCAAAACGAGGCGAACCCCCAGCAGCAACGGGTACAGCAGGAACAACCCGACCTGACCGCGCTGCAGACAGTTGAGCATGGGGAACGCCGCCGCCGCGAACGCCAACGACAGGAACAGCCGTTCGTCTTTCGGATTGGCCCCTTCGACAGTTCGCACCCGGTCGAGCAATTTTCGGCACTCGACATAACTTCCCAGCAGACACAGCGCCGAGACCAAGAACCAGCCAGCCGCCTGCCACGGTTCAGACAGCGGGGCCAGCGGAGCGATCAGAATCGCGAACAACGGTGGATAGATGTACGGCCAACCGCGGATATTCGTGGAGTCGTACGGATTCTCCCCACGCAACATCGCCTTCGCAGCCCCGGTGTAGACCGTCACGTCGGTCATATGCAGCTCGGGGTGGTTCGGATCTAGCCGGGCGCGGGGCATCACATCCACCGCGCACCAGATCAAGAACGCCAGCGCCAGGCCGGGGTAGACGGCCCAATTGCGGCGCATGTCCTGCATCAGGTTGAACCTGACGGTCGCATCTTGCGAACTCATCGGGAAACTCTTCCAAGGTGCTACGACTGGGTGACAATCGATCGAGTCTAAAACTCCGGACGACGCTCATCGTCGTCACAGTCGGCGGGGGTTTCGTCGCAGCCATTGGCTTCCTGCCGCAAGCGTGCGATTCGGCCCAGTGCCATCAACGGGAAGTAGATCCGGTACAGGTGGTAGCGCAGGTAGAACACCCGCGGGAATCCGGTCCCCGTGAACTCCGGCTCATCCCAGCTTCCGTCTTCATTCTGCGTGTCGAGTAGGAACTGAATGCCCGAATCGACCGCGGGGGAATGGATCTCGCCCGCCGCGCACAAACCGAGCAGCGCCCAGGCGGTTTGCGAAGCGGTGGGTGTCCCCTGTCCGCGCAGTGTCGGGTCATCGTAGGTCGCGGGGGTTTCTCCCCAACCGCCACATTCCTGTTGAACCCGTTTCAGCCAGGCGACGCCGCGCCTCACGCGCGGATCGGCGGCCGGCACCCCAATCGCAGTCAGGCCGACCAGCACCTGCCAGGTGCCGTAGAGGTAATTGACCCCCCACCGGCCAAACCAGCAGTGGTCCGGCTCCTGGTGATTCCAGACGAATTCCAGCGCGCGAATGGCCAACGGGTGCTTCGCCGTCATTCCGAAGCCGCCAAACATTTCCAGCACACGGGCCGTGAGGTCGGCGGTACTCGGGTCGATCATCGCGTTGTGGTCGGCGAAGGGAACCCGGGTGTAAATCTCGCGGTCGTTGTCGCGGTCGAACGCGCCCCAGCCGCCGTCTTTGTTCTGCATGTCGGCCACCCACCGCATGCCACGCGACACCGCTCCGATCACCGGGGCGATCGACTGCATGTCGGCCAGCACTTCCTGACGTGACTCGGCATGTCCGCCCAGGACGGCCGAGACTGGCGACGAACCAGTGGTCGCCCCCCGCGCCGATCCGACCACGAATTCCGTCTGCCAGCGTTTCAATTCATTTTCCGGCAGCATTCTCGACAGCGCGATCATCACCATGATCGTGTCATCGACATCGGGATAGAACTGGTTCCGGAATTCGAAGTACCAGCCGGCGGGTTGCGTCTGGCCATGACGCACCGCCCAGTCTCCCAGAACGCGAGTCTCCTTGGACAGCAACCACCGCAACGACTGTTGCAACGCCGCCGACTCCGCGGGAACACCCGCTTCCCGCAGCGCGATGGTGGCGATGGCGGTATCCCAGACGGGAGATCGACACGGCTCGAGCCGAACAGTGTCCCCCTCGCGAATCGACAGCTTTTCCAGTTCCTCGAGCTGCGATTGCACCAGGGGGGAATCGTCGGCATGCCCCAGACATTTCAGTACAACGACCGTCCAGATGATCGGCGGGAAGATCGCTCCGAGCCCGTCACTCTCTTCCAGCCGATCAAGAATCCACCGTGCCCCGCGGGCGACGGCGATCTTGCGGAGCGGCTTGATCCCCAACTTTTCAAACCGCTTGATCCAGACATCGATCCGGCGAAAGAGTTTTCCCCAATCGACCCAGGTTTTTTTCTTGAGCGGATCGACAACCTCGGAGTTGGCCATGGTGACCGGCAGGCGGTCGGGACTGGTGAGGAACAGCTCGTCGATGTGGTGATCTCGCGGCAGTTCGCGACACGGGCGGAACGCCCACATGAGGCTCAGCGGGACCAGAATGGTGCGGGACCACGCCGACATCTCGTAGATGTTGAACGGGCACCACTTGGGGAGCAGCATGATCTCGGGGGGGACGGCGGCGCACTGTTCGTACGAGATGATCCCCAGCAGCGCGAAGTAGAACCGGGTGAAGCTGTTCACCTTTTCGGCACCGCCAGCGGCGCGAATCGCCTCACGAGCCCGCACCATATATTCGGCAGACGGATCGTGACCGGTGATTTTGAGCGTCCAATACGCCTTGACCGACGCGCTGATTTCCAGCGGCCCGTTGGGAAACAGCGCCCAGCCGCCAGCGGGCAATTGTTGGCTCACGATGTAATTCGCCGCCAGTCGGGCGACTTCGCTCTGGCCCCGTCCGAGATATGCGAGCAGCAGGATGTACTCGGACTCGAGAATGGTGTCTCCTTCGAGTTCACCAACCCAATAGCCTTCGGGGGCCTGACGGTGGAGCAACCAGTCGCGAGTTCGTTCGATCGCGGCCGTCACACGGGGGAGACCGGAATCGGGGGTCGCCCAATGCGCAACCCGATGTGCTGCGGGCCCCGGGGGGCCGGAATGGGCGTCGTCGTATCGAAATCGGCTCGAGCCGGTCCAGCCTGAACTCATTCCTGAAACCTGATTCCGCGGGGACACGGGAAAAAACAGGGGGTTCCGCCTGTCATGGAAGGGGCGAATGTACGTTGAATGGCGACTTTTCCGCAACATCAATCACTCTCATCTTGTGCGTTTCTCGGCTTTGAATTAGAAACCGCCCCCCACGCCCCCGCCCCACTTCCACCCGCTTGACGTTTTGCGGTTCCGCCATCGGAACGGTTTTCGTTTCGAGGTTCGTCTCTCCGCCCGGTCCCCTGTTTTCACCATGATCGAATACGACATCCGCCCTTTGGGTCGGAAGTGTGCCGCCACTGGTACCGATTTGGTGCCGGGGAGTACCTGTCATTCGGTATTGATCGAACGGGATGGCAAGCTGGTGCGTCTGGATTATTCGGAAGAAGGTTGGCCGGGGCCACCCACGACGGCCATCGGCGTCTGGCAATGCGTGGTACCGAAACCGACCGAGGTCCGCAGAGAGCCGCTGGATGTCGCGGTCCTGTTGCGGTGTTTTGAGCAACTGGTGGAGGAGGGGACACCCGATCGCGAAGGATTGCGATACGTGCTGGCCCTGCTGCTTGTGAAAAAACGTCGCCTGCGGATCGAAGGATCGCGCTCCGCGGACGACGGCCAGTATCTGCAACTGGCGGGAATCCAGGGCGAAGGCGCCTGGGAAGTGCGCGACCTCAACCCCACCGATGAAGAGGTCGAACAATGGCAGCGGGAGCTCAATGCTTACCTCGCCTCGGAATGGCACTAGCGTTTCTGATGCTGGTTGGCTGTCAGGATTTGCGACAGTTCATGTCGCGGAATCGGTCCGAATTTGGACCGGGGGCCCCGTGTGTCCTGGCACAACACGCTTCGGCCCCCGAAATCATCGCGCACGTCAATAACAACGCCGCCAGCATCCGCTCGTGGCAAACACACAACGCGTCGATTTCGTCTCCCGGGATTCCGTTCAGTGTCACCGCGTCGATCGTCGTCGAAGCCCCCCGCAATTTCCGGATGGTCGCGCGGTCTCCGCTCGGACCGGAGGTCGACCTCGGTTCGAATGCCGAACATTACTGGTTCTGGAGCCGCGACGACAAATCGAAGCGGATTTACCTGGCGAATCATGAAACGGAATCGGGCCAGCCGTTAAACGCCTCGATGCCGTTCCAGCCCGAATGGATCATGGAGGCGATGGGGGTGATCCCCCTCGATCCGACCCGCGTGGTCGAAGTGAATCGTGACCCGCAGGCGGGAACGGTCACGCTTTCGGAAGACCGGGTCTCGCCACAGGGGCAACCGTTGCGCAAGGTCACGGTCGTCAATCTGTGTCATGGACTGGTGACGGAACATGCCTTGGTCGATGGTCAAGGCCGACTCATCGCCCGGGCGCAACTGCTCAACCACGTGCGCGATCCCGCCAGTCGCGCGGTGTTGCCCGCGAAGATTCATCTGGTCTGGCCGGTGGCGAAAATCGACATGGTGATGGCGCTGGGAACCATCGAGGTGAACGCCGGCGCAATCCGCCGGTCGACCTTCACCGTGCAGAAGTACAACGGCTGCGAGGTCTTTCAGGTTGGCGGCGAAGACGGAGCGGCAATCGGCAACGGCGGAGGCCTCAACGGCCTTCCCACAGATTCCTATGAGGAAGTCGACGCGAATTAGGACTATCCGTCGCTGTACTGCCTGACGATCGCGAAGTGCGGCAATCCCGCCGCAGCGGCGAAACAACGTAGGCGGCACACACTGAGTGCCTGCCCTGATGTGCGTTCGATGCAATAAAACGCGCCCCAGGGGCATGCGAACAATCTGGGGCGCTGCCGCTTCGGCAAATCGTTTAACGCCGGCAACTCGGCGAACAGTTCAATCAACGTCGTGGGCCGCCCGCAGTACGTCTCTCGACCGCCGCCCGCACAGCGGGTCGCGCATTTAGAAAATGCGGGCTACGTAGGCGGCACTCTCTGAGTGCCTGCCCCGGTGTGCGTCCGATGCGAAGAAACTCGCCCCTGGGCCATGCGAACGACCCGGGGCGCTGCCGCTTCGGCAACAGTTCAACGTCCGCCATTCGGCGAACCTTTCAATCAACGTCGTCCGCCGCCCGCAGTACGTCTCTCGACCGCCGCACGCACAGCGGGCCGCGCATTTAGAAAATGCGGGCTACGTTACGGCACTCTCTGAGCGCCTGCCCCCGATGTGCGTTCGATGCGAACAAACGCGCCCCGGGGCCATGCGAAAGACGTTTCCCTTTGCGAACGCACAGCGGCGGCTCGGCAGTGGCTTCTCCCTCCCGTGAACGTCTTCGTTTTCACGACACGTTTCGGGGCGGGATGCGGCATCCTCACGAGCAACCCATACTGTTCCCGCAGTTGTGACACAGGTAGCAGTTCCCATTCCGCACCGTGATCGCCCCGCAGTTGTCGCAGGCGGGAGCGTCAGCTTGGAACTTGGCGAACTGCACAGCTCCGGCATGTCGATCGCTGCGGTCGCCGACCCTCCCGTTCCGCTTCCGTGAGCCGAACCACTGCGGTTGGGGGCGTTCTGTTCGCGGAAACCGGGAATGAACTCCATGCCGGCCCAGCGGAAGATGTAGTCGGGAACACTCTTCGCATTCGGGATATCGGGGTTCCCGGTCCAGCCCGACGGTTCAAACCGCATGTGGCTGAACTTGTTGACGAGAGCGTCGAGCGGAACCCCGTATTGCAGCGCGAGCGATGTCAGCGTGCCAACGGTATCCATCAGCCCGCCAATCGTACTCCCTTCTTTCGCCATGGTGATGAACAACTCACCCGGCTTGCCATCCTCGAACAAACCGACCGTGGCATACCCTTCGTGACCACCGACTGAAAACTTGTGAGTCAGCGAACGACGGGTCGCCGGCAGGTGCCGACGGAACGGAGCGGGACTCGGCGGAGCGATCACCACCGGTGTAGCGGTCGGAGCAGGGACGGCAGCCGGCGCGGGAGCCGCTGCGACAGCGGTCGCGGCGGCGTCCAACTGCTTCTTGCGGTCCCCTTCCTTCGAGGTCGCCAGCGGCTGGCTTCCCTTCGAGTTGTCGCGGTAGATCGCCAGGGCCTTCAGCCCCAGCTTCCACCCTTCAATGTACGCCGCTTCAATATCTTCGACGGTCGACTCTTCGGGCATGTTGACCGTCTTCGAGATCGCTCCCGACAAGAACGGCTGAGCCGCCGCCATCATTCCCACGTGCGCCCGCCAGTGGATCGACCGGTTGCCATTCCGCGCCTTGAAGGCACAGTCAAACACCGGGAGATGGGCCGGCTTGAGACCGGGAGCCCCTTCGATCGTGTCCTGCTTGTCGATGAAGGCGATGATCGCGTCGATCTCCGACTGCGAGTACCCCAGCGTTTTCAACGCGTGCGGCACCGTGCGGTTGACAATCTTCATCATCCCGCCGCCGGCGAGTTGCTTGTACTTCACCAGAGCGATGTCGGGTTCGATTCCGGTCGTATCGCAATCCATCATGAACGCGATGGTGCCGGTCGGGGCCAGCACCGTCGCCTGGGCGTTGCGGTAACCGTTCTGCCGACCCGAGACCACACATTCATCCCACACCTCGGCGGCGGCGTCACGCAGATATTGCGGACAGGCCGGGTGGATCTGCTTGGTGGCGTCGCGGTGCATCTCCATGACCCGCAACATCGGCTCGCGCTTCTCGGCGTAGCCGGCGAACGGACCGACATTCCCCGCGATCTCACTCGACGTCAGATATCCCTGGCCGTTAAGCAGCGCCGTCAGGGCTCCGCACATCCCGCGACCCGCGTCGCTGTCATAGGGAATTCCCATCGTCATCAACAGGCTTCCCAGGTTCGCGTACCCCAGTCCCAACGGTCGGTACCGGTGGCTGTTTTCGGCGATCGATGGCGTCGGGTAGCTGGCGTGGTCGACCAGAATCTCCTGAGCGGTCAGGAAGATCGCGGCGGCCCGACGGAAGCGGGCGACGTCAAACGTTCCCGACTCGGTCATGAACTTCTTGAGGTTCAGACTCGACAGGTTGCACGCCGTGTCGTCGAGGAACATGTACTCGCTGCACGGATTGCTCGCGTTGATCGGCCCGCTGTTCGAACAGGTGTGCCAGCGGTTGATCGTCGTGTCGTACTGCACGCCGGGGTCACCACAGAACCACGTCCCCTCGGCCATCTGCCGCATCAGGTCGCGGGCCTTGTATTCCGGTCCCGCCTTCTTCGTATCGGTGACCCAGTGCGTCTTCCACATGCCGTCGTTGGCGACCGCGCTCATGAACTCGTCACTGATGCGGACCGAAAGGTTCGCGTTCTGGAACATGATCGAGCTGTACGCTTCGCCGTTGAAGTTGGCTTCGTACTCACCCGAAGCGATCAGAGTGCGGGCTTTGCGTTCTTCTTTCGCTTTGCATTGAATGAAGTCGAGAATGTCCGGGTGCCAGTCTTTCAGACTCTGCATCTTCGCGGCCCGGCGGGTCTTGCCCCCCGACTTCACCACGGCGGCGATCTGATCGTAGACCCGCATGAACGACAACGGCCCCGAAGGGGTGCCACCGCCGGACAGCTTCTCTTTCGCGCTGCGAATCGTCGACAGGTCGGTCCCCGTCCCGGAACCGAACTTGAACAGCATCGCCTCACTGGTCGCGAGACGCATGATGTCTTCCATGTTGTCTTCAACCGACTGGATGAAGCACGCCGACGCCTGCGGATACTCGTACGACGTATCCGGACGCTGAATCGAGCGGGTCTCGACATCCCAGCGGTAATTTCCCCGGCTGCCGCGAACGCCGTATTGCTGGTACAGCCCCACGTTGAACCAGACCGGCGAATTGAAACAGCCGTGCTGATGCAGGCAGAGCCATGCGAGTTCGCGGTAGAAGTTCTCGCCATCTTCGGGGGAGGCGAAGTAGTGGTCTTCCAGGCCCCAGTCGGCGATGGTGCGGGCGACGCGGTGAATCACATGCCGCACGCTTTGTTCGCGTTCCGCCGTTCCCGCTTCGCCGTAGAAATACTTGCTGACCACAACGTTGGTGGCGAGCGGACTCCACGACACGGGAACTTCGCAGTTCTTTTGTTCGAACAGCACTTTGCCGTTCTCGTCCTTGATCTGCGCCGACCGCAAGTCCCACTGGACGGTTTCGAACGGATCGACCCCCTCGGGACAGAAGTAAACCGGAACCCGCATGGCCTTCGCTCCATTGAGAGAGTGCCCGTTCAGCGAACCACCGCCAGACGCGCCCCCGCTGTGGGGGCCGCGGTCGAGAGAAGCGTTTCCGTGCTTTGTACGCATCGTGCGTTCCTAGGAGAGTTCCTGATGTGGATGACGCCCCGGCAGATGGCCTTTGATTATCGGCCAATCCCCGCCACAAACTGTACGCAAGAGCACCGGAATTCGT
>JAPLOC010000870.1:0-5484 GCA_026692825.1 Planctomycetota bacterium
CGCGACGCCGCAGGAGCGTCGTCGCGACAATGTGGCGGACGGCGTTCCTACGACGCCGCGGTCTCGACATCTTCGGCAGAGTCGAGTGGAGACAGATTGCAACGTCGCATCGGAAACGCCTGCTCGCACGACGTTGACGTCAAACAACGGGTGACGGTTACCGACCCAGCCGCCGGCTGCGCCGTCGGGCGCGACGCCGCAGGAGCGTCGTCGCGACAAAGGACCTGTGGCGGACGGCGTTCCTACGACGCCGCGGTCTGGACATCTTCGGCAGAGTCGAGTGGAGACAGGTTGCAACGTCGCATCGGAAACGCCTGCTCGCACGACGTTAACGTCAAACAACGGGTGACGGTTACCGACCTAACCGCCGGCTGCGCCGTCGGGCGCGACGCCGCAGGAGCGTCGTCGCGACAAAAGCGGCGTCGTCGCGACATGTCCGACAGCCCGACACGCCGGGCCGATGCCACCACATTGGTGCGGCTGTACCATTCGTCTTTCAGAGTCAATTCCGGGATTCGGTTAGAGCGTCAGCGGCACCCTGTCGTTCCCGGAACCGCAATTCTCGTTTGCTTCACCGATTTCGACAACTTAGAATCACATCAGTGCCGATTGAACTGTGTGCCACGCAGGGAATGACCGGTCGGCGAAGCGGATTCGCGGCGTTGCCGTGGTTGACTTGCGGGTTGTCCGAACTGCCCGATTGTGTCGGTTGGATAACTCTGGAGGATTGCATGCCTGTCGTCGATCGCCCCGATGGATGGAGTTGCCGGCCGTGTTGGCGGTGGGTGGTCGTCGTTATTGCGGCGTTCACGGCAATCCTTGCGTCGTCTGCCACGGGGCTTTGGGCCGCGGAGTTGACGGTGTCTCCCCGTACGGTCGATTTCCGGGACGCCTTCGCACGCCGTCAGTTGCTGGCGGAATTCGAGGGGGCCGATGTCACCCGTGACGCGAGCTATCAGTCGGCCGATCCGGCGGTGGTCAGCGTCGACTCGAAGGGCTTTCTCGTCCCGGTTGGCAATGGTCAGACCACCGTTCACGTCCGCTGGAAGGAACAGGCTGTTCCGGTGGTGGTCCAGGTTTCCCATCTCGACCAGATTCGTTCTGTCGATTTCACAACCGAGGTTCTCCCGCTGCTGAGCCGATTCGGCTGCAACGCCGGTGGCTGCCATGGCAAAGCGAGCGGCCAGAACGGGTTCAAGCTGTCTCTGTTCGGGTTTGATGCCGACTTTGACCACAACGCGATCGTCAAAGAAGCCCGGGGTCGAAGATTGTCGTCGACCGCCCCGGAACGCAGCCTGCTGCTGACCAAGGGGGCGGGAGTCGTACCCCATGGAGGTGGACGCCGAATCGAGGTGGGAAGCGAACCGTATCGATTGATTCTCGCCTGGATTCAATCGGGAGCGCAACCGTCGGCACCCGACGTCCCCCGCGTGACCCGGATCCGCTTGGTTCCCGACGAGCGCATCCTGCCGGCGAATTCGCGCCAGCAGTTGACAGTCCTCGCCGAGTACAGCGATGGAAGTGAACGCGATGTCACTCGCGACGCTCAGTATTCGAGCAATCTCGATGTGGTCGCCGCAGTCAGTGATGACGGGTTGGTGACCACGCTCGAACAGACGGGTGAGGCGGCGATCATGGCCCGGTACATGGGGAATGTCTCCGTCAGTCGCATCCTGCGACCGCAAGGTGCCGCACTGGCGTCGATTCCCGATTTCGCGCCGGTCAACTTCATTGATGAGCTGGCGGCGGCGAAGTGGAAGAAGCTGGGACTGATTCCCTCTCCGACGTGCGACGATGCCACTTATCTGAGACGCGTTTCTATTGACCTATGTGGCCGCCTGCCGACCGTCGACGAAGCGAAGCGCTTCCTGAACGACAAGTCGGCCGACAAACGGGCGCAACTGGTCGAGCGGCTGCTGAACTCGCCCGATTACCCAGCGTTTTTCGCGATGAAGTGGGGTTCGATCCTGCGGAATTCGAACCTCGCCGGCTCCGACCGGGTGGCGTATGCGTTTCACAACTGGATCAAAGACATGATCGCGGCCAACCGCCCGTACGACGAGTTCGTGCGGGGGATTGTAGCCGCCTCGGGCGAATGGCCCGACGCGCCGGCAATCAACTGGTTCTGGCAGTCGCGCGACGATCAGCTCCATCAAACGACGGCCGACACAGCACAAGTCTTTCTGGGCCAGCGGTTGCAATGTGCCCGTTGCCACCACCACCCCTACGAGAAGTGGGGCCAGGACGACTACTTCGGTCTCGCGGGATTCTACACGCGACTGGGTCGCAAATCGTTCGGCGAACCCCCGCCGTACTACACGTCGCCCACGCGGACTGTGGGGGAACTGCACCCGATCACGCAACAGCCAATCGAACCCAAGTTTCTTGACGGGGCCGTGGCGAAGTTCGGTCCGGAAGAGGATCCCCGGCAAGCGCTCGTCGACTGGATGGCCAAGCCGGACAATCCGTTCTTCGCGAAGGCACTGGTCAACCGGATGTGGGGGCACTTTTTCGCGCGGGGGATTGTTCAGGAAATCGATGATCTGCGCGAGACCAATCCGCCGTCGAATCCCGAATTGCTCGCGGCACTCTCCAACGAATTCATCCAGTACAAATTCGACGTCAAACACCTCATTCGGTTGATCGTCACAAGTCGCACGTACCAGACGTCGTCCGAACCGAACGAACGGAACGCCAGCGACCGCCAGAATTTCGCACGCTACTACGCCCGGAGATTTCCCGCCGAGGTTCTGCTGGATGCGGTCGATCAAGCGGCGGGGGTGAATTCGAATTTTGGCAACATGAGTCCCGACAGTCGGGCGGTCGATCTGCCGCACGAGGGGTTTGGCTCGTACTTCCTCGACGCGTTCGACCGCCCCAGGCGGGCGACCGCGTGCGAATGCGAGCGATCGACCAGCGCGACGCTGTCGCAGGTGCTGCTGCTGGCGAATTCGGACGAACTGGAGAACAAGCTCGCCGCCGGCGGTGGGCGAATTCACCAATTGATGGAAGCCAAACGCCCCCGCGGCGAAATTGTCGAAGAACTGTACCTCGCGACGTTGTCGCGCTATCCCACGCCCAAAGAACTGGACGCGATGCAGGCCCACATTGAACAGGCGAAAGACCCCCGGCAAGGGGTGGAAGACGTCTTGTGGAGTCTGCTGAATTCGCGGGAGTTTTTGTTCAACCATTAGCCAAGGACGATCGGATGTTCGACCTCATTCTCGGTTCGACCAGAACCTGCGACGGCGTGTCGCGGCGTGATTTTCTGCGCGTGGGAAGTCTGGCGATTGGCGGACTCAGCCTGCCCCAACTGCTCCGCCAGCAGGCGGTCGCCGGCGCGCCCGCGAAGAAAAAATCGGTGATCCTGATCTGGCAGGCGGGTGGCCCGAGCCACATCGACATGTACGACCTCAAGCCCGCGTCCCCGGCGGAGTATCGAGGGGAATTCAAACCGATTCCGACCAGCGTTCCCGGGGTTGAGATCAGCGAACATCTGCCGATGCAGGCGAGAATGTTCGACAAACTGGCGGTCGTGCGGTCGGCGTTTCATACGAACGCCGGGCATGGGATGGGATCGCAGTGGATGCTGACCGGCTGGCAGCCGACGATCGAGGTCAACGACAACATCTATCCCGCGTCGGGTGCGGTGGTGTCGGCGTTGAATGGTCCGAACGAACCGGGGATGCCGGCGTACGTCAATCTGCCGTCGCGGATCGGACTGGGGAAGGCGGCCTATCTGGGGGCGGCCCACAACCCGTTCGCTCCCGACAGCAATCCCGACGATCCGAACTTTCAGGTCCGCAATCTGAAACTCCCCGGCCGAATCGATCGGAATCGACTCGAGGGGCGCAGGAATCTGATCGCCCAGGTCGACTCATTACGGCGGGACGTCGACGCCAAAGGGGACATCGCCGGCCTCGATTCGTTCTATCGCGACGCGTTCGAAATGGTGACGAACGAAAAGGCGCAGCGGGCGTTCGACGTGAACAAAGAAGACCCCAAACTGCGTGAGCAGTATGGCCGCAACGACCTGGGGCAAAGCTGCATTCTCGCCCGCCGGCTGGTGGAGGCGGGGGTGAGCTACATCACCGTTCAGGCGGGGGGCGGGTGGGACACGCACGGCGACAATTTCAACCAGCTCAAGAACAACCTGCTGCCGAAGTTTGATCGAGCGGTGGCGGCCTTGGTGGAGGATCTGTGCCAGCGCGGCATGCAGGAGGATGTGCTGGTGATGTGCATGGGGGAATTCGGACGGACCCCCCGCATCAACGGCGGTGCCGGTCGCGACCATTGGCCCGGCGCGATGTCGGTCCTGTACGCCGGCGGCGGTCTCAAGATGGGGCAGGCGATCGGCACGACTGACACGAAGGCGGAGTATCCCACCAGCAAGGGGTATTCGCCCGGGTGCGTGCTGTCGACGATGTACCACGTACTGGGGATCGATCATCACCACGTGTTCTACGATCAGGCGCGGCGGCCATTGCCCGTGTTGAATGAAGGACAGCCCATTCCAGAGTTGGTCTGATAACGAAATTTCGACACCTTGCAATTTGAACGTAGCACGTTCAAAATGCAAGGATGGCCAGATTGATTCAGCGTACTATTCCGCTCGCCGCCATCGAATCGCGGTTTCGGTCGAATCCCGTGGTGATGCTGCTGGGGCCGCGGCAATGTGGCAAGACCACACTCGCCCGCGCCTATGCTCGCGGGCGGAACGCGACCTATTTTGATCTTGAGTCGCCCCCCGATGCGCAGCGACTGGAACAGGCGCTGATCACGTTGGAGCCGTTGCGCGGGACCGTCATCATCGACGAAGCGCAGCTCCGCCCCGAGTTGTTTCCCGTACTGCGGGTTCTCGCCGATCGCAAACCGGTTCGCGCACGATTTTTGCTATTGGGGAGCGCGGCTCCCGAACTGGTTCAGGGGGGTTCGGAATCGCTTGCCGGTCGGATCGCCCTGCTTTCGATTGGGGGATTTCACCTTCCCGAGGTTGGCGGCGCGAAATTGCGATCACTCTGGACGCGCGGTGGCTTTCCGCGTTCGTTCCTGGCGCGGTCTGACGCCGAGAGTGAACTCTGGCGGCTCGATTTCATCCAAACATTTCTGGAACGCGATCTCCGGAAGTTTGGCGTTCTCGTGGCGCCCATCACACTGCGGCGATTTTGGAATATGCTGGCGCACTATCACGGCCAGATCTGCAACACGTCGGAGATTGGCCGGTCATTGGGAGAGTCGCACACGACAATACGTCGCCACCTCGACATTTTGTGCGGCGCGTACGTCCTGCGGCAATTGCCCCCCTGGTTTGAAAACCTGGGGAAGCGGCAAGTCAAATCGCCGAAAGTCTACCTTCGTGACAGTGGAATTCTTCATGCGCTGCTCGGAATCGGATCATTCCGACAACTCGAATCTCACCCGAAACTGGGGGCATCCTGGGAGGGATTCGCGATGGAAGAGGTTCTGAACGTTACGGGGGATCGG
>JAPLOC010000870.1:5516-6995 GCA_026692825.1 Planctomycetota bacterium
AGCCTATTTTTGGGCGACTCAGGCGGGGGCCGAATTGGACCTGCTGGTTTTCGTGGCGGGGAAGCGCTGGGGTTTTGAATTCAAGAACGCCGACGCGCCGCGAGTCACCCGGTCGTTGCAAACAGCTCGCGACGATCTCAAACTGGACCACGCGTTTGTCGTCCATCCTGGGGCGGACTCGTATCCACTCAATGAATGGTGCGAGACTTTGGCCATTCGCGATGTCGCGACCAGGCTGCAGACGCTGATGAAGTCGAAGCGTCGATCGCCTTGAGTCGGCGACTTCCCCGCGTGAACCGCGCCACAAACAGGAATCACCCCCCATGCGTCTCGCGACTTCGTTCCGCGTCATCGTGCTGACGCTTTGCTGTTCTGTGTCGACCCGGGCCGATCTACCCAGTCCCCGGCTGGATGTCATCCACCCCGTCGGCGCTTCCGCGGGGACCACGGTCGAACTCACCATCACGGGTGGCAACGATCTCGAAGGGGCTGAAACCCTTCTGTTTGATCACCCCGGATTCAAATCCGAATTCGTCAAAGAGAAGACGTTTCGGGTGGAGGTGGCGCAGGATGTGCCGGCTGGCACGTACGATGTCCGGGTCGGCGGCCGGTTCGGTGTCTCGAATCCCCGGCTGTTCGCTGTCTGTCGGGGACTGACGGAAGTCGCCGAGGTCGAGCCGAACAACACGTTGGCGCAGGCCCAGACGGTGGCGGTGAATTCCGCGATCTCCAATCACCGCGACGGGAATTTCCTGGACTTTTTCAAAGTCTCATTGGCCGCCGGCCAGCGAATTGTCGTCGACCTGCAATGCGCCCGGCTCGATACCGAATTTGACCCGGTGCTGTTTCTGTACTCCGCCGAGGGGACGCCGCTGGGCAGCAACAGTGATCATCTCGGACGGGATCCGCTGCTCGACTTCACGGCGACCAAAGCGGGGGATTACATCATCGAAGCGCGTGATCTGCGGTACGCGAACGGAGCGGTCTACCGCTTGCTGATTCATGATCGTCCACAGGTCGAGAACATCTTCCCCCGCGCGGTTCAGGTGGGACAGACCGCGCAACTGATGATCTTCGGGCGGAATCTGCCCGGCGGAGTCCCGTCCAACTGGAGCATTGGCACAGCGGCACCACTTCAACAGGCGGTTGTCGGCTACACCGCCACCGGGGATCTGTTCGCGATTGGTGGCTATCGATTCGTGGAGCATCCCAACCACTACTCAGTGCTGCCGACAGCGGCGACCTGCACGCTGGTGGGGGATCAGATCGCCCCATTTGGCGCGAATCCACAGACGCTGGTACTCACCGACGGACCGACGAGTGTTGAACGGGAGCCGAACAATTCGAAAGACGAACCGCAGAAGCTGACACTGCCGGCAATGTTGAGCGGACGGTTCGATCAACCACGCGACGCCGACTGGTACGAATTTGAAACCGATGAAACGGGCGGAGCCTACGGATTCGATGTCTATTCCGAGC
>JAPLOC010000870.1:7017-11561 GCA_026692825.1 Planctomycetota bacterium
CGATCTATGACAAAGACGGCAATCGCACGTTTGAACTCGACGATTTCGGGCACCGGGTGAATGCGTTTGACGGTCACTTGCGCGATCCCGCCGGCCAGACGAGTCTGCAGCCGAAGCAGAAGTATCGAGTGCTGATTCAAGACCGGTACCAGCGGGGGGGAGCGCGTTATCAGTACGTCCTTAGCATCCGCAAAGCCCGCCCCGATTTCTTCGTGGCGGCGATTCACGGCCAGGCGACCATGGCGGGGACCACCATCTGGCAGGGAGGATCGAACTTCATCGATCTGGTGGCGCATCATGTCGATGGCGCGAACACTCTGCCGATCACGGTGACGGCGGAGGGACTGGGTCGTCGATGGTCTTCTGGGCCGACGACAACGCCCCAGCCTGGACCGGTTCGGTCAAACTGTGGGCGGAACAGAAGCGGGATGGCGTGACCGTGCGTCGCGAGGTGCGACCGTACATCCGGCCACATCAGCTCACCGGTTCGAGACCAACCCGCGATTTGGTTCTGGCGGTTCGGGAAAAAGCCCCTTTCAGTCTGACGATTGAGCCGGAACGCATTTCGGTTGAGGCGGGGAAACCCGCTGAACTGCAACTGAAAGTGCGACGGAATTGGGCCGACTTTACCGGGCCGGTCAACTTCCTGCCGCTGAACTTCCCCGGGTTTTTGCAACTTGGCAATGGGACGGTGGAACAGTCGGAGACGACGATTCGGATCATGGTTCAGGCGGGCACCCGCCCGGGGGATTACACTGTCGCGGTGATGGGCCAGGGGCAGGTTCCCTTCAACAAGGACCCCGCCGCCAAAGATCGGCCCAACACGCTGGTGCAGATGCCCTCGCGCCCCGTGACGATCACGGTGACTGAAGCTGCCAAGAAGTGACAGGGGAGACGGCCGGAAGTTTCGAATGCGGCCCCGCGTCGCGGGACCGGAACGCGGCGCGACGCTCGAAAAAAATCCGTCGATCTGTCGCGTCAGCGGCAACGACCCGGGGTTTGGCGACAACCCGAGAATCGACCCTGGAAGGGGTCGTAGACGATGTGGCCCAGCGGCGGGATGTTGGCGTTTGAGCCAAATGTGTTTGGGAGGTCGCGCGACGGCGAATGTGACCCCTGCCGGGGTCAGGCTCGTTGGCGGGCCTTAACCCCGGGTCTCGATCGCTGCGCGATCGTGACCCGGGGCTAATCGATTTGACCCCTGCCGGGGTCGCGCTCTGCGACGTGTGGCGCGGCTCCCCGAAATTGCCTCGGTTCCAACCGTGCGAGATATAGATCCCCCTGCCCCCGTGAGGGGAAGGTGAATGAGAACGGAGGCGAATCTCGGATGCCCAAACCGGCCGCTCGGTGAACGTCCGACTTTTCCCGCTCGCGGTAATACCATTGGACACTGGACCCATGCCTCAGAAAATCCCAGGGGGGGTCTGGGGGGGACAGAGTCCCCACCAGCTTCTGCACAACGGCTTGGTCACTGGTAGGGACAATCGCCGCTCGAAGACTCAACGCGAACACCGGTGAGGAACCGGAACGCGAGTCCGAGATTGTTTGTGGCCGCCGGTGGCGGTTGGTATCTTGAAATCCCGCCTTCGATCCGATTGACCTGTGTACGACCACCGCGCGAGGGGCCATGATCTTCATCAGTTATCGAATTCAAGACTCAAACGATCTCGTCGATCGGCTGGCGACGAATCTGATGGAGGAGTTTGGAACCGATCTCGTGTTCCGAGACAAATCGCGGCTGATCGGAGGACAGGATTGGACAGTCGAAATCGAACGCCAGGCACGCACATGTCGTGTGATGCTGGTCGCGATTGGCGGCATCTGGCAGAGCGTCCAATGTCAAAGCGGGGAATTCGCTCACTGCCCACGATTACTTGACCCGGAGGATTGGGTCCGGCGTGAGATCACTCTCGCCCTGGAGCAAGGCAAGATCGTCATTCCCGTGCTGCTCAACAATACCGCAATGCCGCCTGCGGCTTGGCTGGGAATCGTTGGACTGCGAAACCTGCACGCGAAACAAGCCGTGCCGCTGAGAACGGATGAGTACTCCAACGACCTGAGCAGACTGATTGCGACGATACGGGTCCAGTGTCCCGCACCTCCCACAGATTCCAAAACCACTCCCGCTCCCATCCCGCGCGACTATCTCGACCGCCTGCGGGACTCCTGTGCCGACGTCGGCCTGCTCGGCCTCAAGCTGCGGCAGGGTCAGTCAGTCAAGCTGAATCATGTGTATGTGCCATTGACCACCCAGACCTTGGAACACGGCGAGCGGCGGAAACGCGAGATCCCTGTTCCGAGTGAAGAAGAACGGCGGAAACCCCCGCAGCTCTTGCTCAAGCTGCTCGATTCCGAATCGCTGTACGTCGCCGGGGCCGCCGGCTCGGGCAAGTCGACGTTCTGTCGTTGGGTCGCCTGGCTCGCTTGTACGGGAAGCCTGCCCGAGACTCCTGTGCCCGCCCCCAAGGGCTACGCCGACGAACTCCCTGGCTCCTTTGTGGGCCGGTTGCCGCTCCTCGTGCGGTTGCGCGATTTCTGGCAGTACCTGCCACTCCATCCCGGCGTGGCGCAGATCTCTCAACAAGAGCTGGAAGACTCGCTTTTGCGCTGGGCCAACGCCACCCGTCCCGCAGGAATCGATGGCGCGATTGTCGGTCCCCATCTCGCCAGCGGCTCCCTGTTGCTGTTGCTCGACGGACTCGACGAAGTTCCCTTGTCTCACGGCTCGGCAACCAACCCCTGCCAGCCGCGGGCCATGCTGCTCGAAGGGCTGATCGCGGCGGTCAAGCCTTGGACCGCGCGCGGGCACCGGGTGCTGCTCACCAGCCGCAATTATGGCGTGGGCAGCGAGCAGGCCACACGGCTCGGGTTGCGGCCGGCTCCGCTGGCCGAACTCGACGAGCCGCTCCGCAAGCTGTTGGTTCGCCGCTGGTTTCATTGCCTGATCGACAACCCGTCGCGGGCCGCCGAGACGGCCGAACAGATGCTGCGGCACGTGGCGTTGCGCGACGATCTGTCAGCGTTGATCGCCAACCCCATGCTGTTGACGGCGATTTGCATTGTGTACAGCGAAGGGGGGCGACTGCCGCAAGATCGGCACGACGTCTACGACCGCATTGTCGACAACGTGTTGTTCAATCGCTTTCCGCAAGAGCGCACGGTGATCGAGTCGGTCCGCAACCGGCTGGCGGTGGTCGCGTACGGCATGCACACCGGGGAAGGGTTGGGAGAAACACGCGCGACGCCGCAGGCGCAGGCCACCTGGGCGGAAGTCGACAAGATGATCCAGGCGTACCAGGACAAAACGTCGTGGACCGAAGAGGGGTTCACCGGCGCGGTCGCCGCCCGCGAGCAGCTCTTGACGCACACCGGGTTGCTGTTGCCGCAGGGGGATCAACGGGCTGGCTTTTACCATTTGACGATTCAGGATTACCTGGCCGCGCAGCGGTTGTTGGACGTGTGCGAAGAACGGCTGGTGGAGGTGTTTCGAGAACGGGGGAGCGCGCCGGAGTGGCGGAGTACGCTGTCGTTCGTGTTCGGGTCGCAATTGGCGAAGCGCTCGTCGCCGGAGCGGAGCATCGCGCTATTGGGGGAACTGGTCGACGAACTGAGTCCCCAGACGCTGGGTGTGTCACTGGTGGTGGCCGACTGCCTGCAGATTCTGCTCAAGCGAGGCTTGCGGCTGAAAGGGGAACTGGAAGAGAAGTTTCGGCGGTATTGCGTAGCGGCGATCGCTAGGGAAGTGCCACTGCGGGCGCGGTACGACCTGGCGGCGACGCTGGGTTACGTGGGCGACCCGCGCATCGTGACCGATTTGAGAGACCGGGCGGCGTACGTGGAGATTCCCGCCGGGATGTATCGCGTGGGCGACGACGAACTTCGCGTCGAAATGGAAAAACAGTGGGGATCGAAAGATCATGCCCTTCCACAAAGCGAATTCGAAGTGCGAACGTCGTTCTGGTTGTCGAAGTATCCCGTGACGAATGCGCAATACGAGTTGTTCCTCGTGGCGGGTGGCTACAAACAGCGGGAATGGTGGTCGGCCGAGGGATGGAACTGGCGCGAAGAGCATGGAGTGATCGCGCCAGAATACTGGCACGACGGCAAGTGGAATCTGCCGAATCAGCCGGTGGTGGGGGTTTCGTTTTATGAGGCCGAGGCGTTCGCGAAGTGGGCGGGGGGCCGATTGCCGAGCGATCGGGAATGGGAAGCGGCGGCCCGGGGACGGTTGGCCCTCGATTATCCATGGGGGGGACGGGACCAATGGGAAAACGGAATCTGCAATAGCCGCGAAGCGGGTCTGGGGGTGACGTCGCCGGTCGGCATCTTTCCACGGTCCCGGTCCGCCGACTTCGGCCTGGAGGACATGGCGGGCAACGTCTGGGAATGGTGCGCGGACCTGTGGAGTTCGGGAGGCTCGTTCCGGGTCAACCGGGGCGGCAGTTGGGCCTTTGCGGCCTGCGACTGCCGCTCGGCGATTCGCAGCAGGGACTCGCCCGAGTACCGGATCTACGACCTTGGCTTCCGCCTCCTCCTGAGTTCCG
>JAPLOC010000871.1 GCA_026692825.1 Planctomycetota bacterium
AAAGGTCAAGCCGAACCGACCGACCGCTCGCTTGGCAGGAGTGGCGAAGCGGGCAGTACGACGAACCACGGTCAATGATATCGCCGATCTCTTGATCGTCTTCACAACCAACGAGGAACGCGATCTGCCGGAGGCATTCCTCCGCCGTTGTGTCGTGTTCACTCTTCCCGATCCCGATGCCGAGCGACTGCAGTGCATCGCGTGGTTGCGTCGCGGTCGGTCACTGGAGGACGCTCGCAATGCAAAGAGTGGCACCAGTGACCACAGTTCATTTCAGACGATCCGGTTGTTCGCCGAGGCGACCGTCGCTGCATGGAAACAGGCACAGGCTCGAGAGGTCCGCGGCCCCAGCACGGCGGAGTTCCTCGATTTGGTTGCCGCCTGGGATCGCATTGGTTTCGAACCACAAGGCGACGTGCTGCTCCACACGCTGCGGGCCACCTTCGAAAAGTCCGCCACGGGGGGAGTTGATTCCGCGGCAGCCCTGAAAACTGCACAGGTGGCCGTCGGGACTGCGTCACCATGACCTCACTCCCAAACAGAGCATCCATCTTTTATTCCGACTGGCTGAAAGCCGCTGTGGCATTGCAACCTAAGACGCCGGAAATGCGAAACCGCCTTGCCGCGCTTCTCCAACTCGGCTGGGACGAGAAGACTGTCGAATCACGGTCGGACGAACAAATAGGCGTCGTGTCCACGGAGAAGACCGGAGCAGAGAAGGCAGGCGAAACGACGGCAAAGCCGGAGCAGAAGACCCCGTTAGAATCCGATCGTCCCAAAGAGCGACACGAAGTCCCACTGCTACAACCGCAATTGACGCTGTCAATTCCCGTTACGGCCTGGCTGTCAAAATGGCAACTTGAGAATGTCGCACCGCTACCGGAGTCCGCAACGCCGCGCGACGACGCGATTGAAATGCCAATGGCGTTGGTACCGCGCATTCAATTGTGGGGGTGTTTGACGGCGGCCTGCGCGACAGAACGCGTCTCGACGCGAATCGATGTGGACAAGGTTATGGCGCGTTTGGCTCGCGCGGAACTCGTCCGCCAGATGCCGAGGCGACTTCTGCGGTCTCATTCGGGCGGCGTTCAATTACTGCTCGATCGTGGTCTGGGGATGCAGACTTTCTACGCCGATCAGGAGTCGCTTCGGCATGCATTGCCGCGCTGGCTGGGTAAGGACGCCTGCGAGACACTCACCTTTCGCGATGATCCGGGATTGGGGGTATACAGCCCGCGACCGGGATTGCTGGGCCAGAAACTGGTTTATCGGTTGCCGCCACCTGGCCGGTCGATTCTGATAGTGAGTGATGCCGTGTTGGGACCGTGTGAATATGACTGGCGCGTCGACACCGAATGGCTCATTCACATTGCCGCAAAGGCGCGCCGCCAGGACAGCCGTGTCCTTTTGTTGACTCCACTTCCAGCGAGCTGCCGCCCACGTGCATTGCGTGGGAGTGTAGTGTGGCTCACGTGGGACCGAGATCTCACCAGCAGTCGCGTGTTGAAATGCATGCGCGAGACGAAATCGCCAAAGCAGGACGAATGATGCCTGAGTTCGCAACGGAATTCAATGACACACCCGCCGGCATTCTCGATGAACTGCGTAAGCAGTCGCTCGCAACCTACCGGTTGGCACTGGGGTTGTCTCTGGCAGCGCGGGTTGAGCCTGCGCTGATCCGGCGCATGCGACTGGAAACCGCGCCCCGCTGCTTTGGAGTGCGATTTCCCGTCGCCTGCGAGCAGGCGTTGTGGTTCGGCCCATGGGTGGCCAGTCGTGACCATCGTGGATTCAGGTTCAGTCCTGAGTTCTCTCTCTTGCTGCGTGAACGGCTTCTTGATTCCGGAGAGTACCCAGGAGGCGCACGCGCGGCACAAGTTTTCCTGACCGAGACCCGACAACTCATAGAATCGCAACACACCCGCTTGCATGCGGCGATTCAGTTGGAAGAAACCCTAGTGTACCTCGAACTGGCGCATCGCGGCGATCCACATGGTCTGAATGCGGCATTGCAGCGAAGTATCGCGCCGGCGCTTATGGCACTCATCGACGCAGACCGAACGGGTCTCGCACGGTGGCTGTCGGAGATGACCCGCCGCTTTTCGGAACCACTTCGCAAGCAGGAGGCGATTGCCGCTCTCCAGTCGGCCAGTGAGTCACGTCACCAGTGGGAGCTCCAACGCACCAGTGGACTTCCCGGACTTAATTCAGATCTCGCCCACACTGATCGGTTGATTCTGCGTATTCGCCGAAGTGGGATGCTCATCCAGATTGGGTTCTTGGTTGCCGAATGCGACGCGGGGATTGAAGTTCCGGACGTCCGGCCGCTCACCTTGCGTGTGCGGCGCGACCAGTCCGAGCTATCGCGCCGAGTCCCAATGCCGCCACAATTCCTCGACTCCTATCGGCCGGATCCGTCGCTGCCGATGGTCTCGCTGGAAGGGACGGATTCCGAAGCGCTCATTGACATTCCCGAATGCGGTTTTGCGGAAGTCATTTCCCGTTCAAGCAGAATTACGATCATCACGGCTGACGGGCGGTACTACCGAGTTGACTCAGATGGACAAGTTTCCAGAAGCTCTCGATCGGCTACGATCCCGCAGATTGGGGAGTTGGAAGTCGATTATTCCGGGCAGAAGCTGCGAAGACTCCCCGAAGCCCTGTTTTCGAAGATACACTTGCAGCGCCTCCTACTGGCCGGCAATCAGCTTGAATCGCTCGACCCGCGCCTTTCCGACCTGCCTCAATTGATGGAACTCGACGCTTCCAACAATCAACTCCGCGAATTGCCCGACTGGCTGGGAAAACTGCCTCGACTCGAAGTGTTGCGTGCCAACAGTAACCGGCTCAAGAGCGTGTCGCCTGGTGTCGCGCAGTCTAGACGTCTCCGCACTCTCGAACTTCAAAACAACCTTCTGGAATCGTTGCCGAGTGAACTCGGCGGGCTTCCCGAACTGACAATCCTGCGAATCACGGGCAACAAGCTCAAAAACCTCCCTTCAACCGTTGCTCCCACGGATGCGAGTGTCTTGAGATGGCTCCGGGATAAGAACGATCCACCCAGAAAAAACCGCCGCGCCAAACTTTACCTGTTGGGACAGCGGTCGAACGTGGTCGAGCGGATCTTGCGCGATTGGAACGCGGAGCGCGACGATCAAGGACATAGTTCCAGCGAACCGGTCCGACTGCTTCGAGTTCCGGCAACGCCGGCCTCTGCTGCGTCGCAGTCAAGCGAGTCTCAGACAGAACATGTGGAGCTTACGCCCTGGGATCTGACTGGCGATGCCTTCGACGCCGTGTGGAACGGCCCACTGCTGACGGGCAACGCCCTCGTATTGCTGTTTGAGAACGACAGCGCGCGGGCATCCACAACACTGAAAACGATTCAAAGGCTTTTGGTCGAACCGGTAGTCATCCTTGTCGTGGAATCTGCGAGTGCCCTGCCTAAGACCGATATGAAAACGCTTCAAAAAAAATACGGC
>JAPLOC010000872.1:0-6943 GCA_026692825.1 Planctomycetota bacterium
GGCGGTCATCGCGATCGCCGCCGCTCAGGCCGTCGCTCAGATCTCCACGGCCACAGTCCAGTACAACCCCGCCCGCTGGCCGGAAGTCAAACCGCCGCACACCCCCCTCTTCAGCGCCAACGACCGTTCGCGCTGGTGTACCGTCTGGTCACTGGTCGAAAAGCAGACCTACCAGATCGACGAGATCATCGCCAAACCGGGCTGGGACACAATCGACAAGATCTACGTCAACGAACACTTCTACTCTTCCAAGCCGCCGTTTGTCTCGGTACTCGCGGCGGGGGTTTACAAGGTCGTCAAACGGACGCTGGGTTACGATCTGACGAAGCAGACGCACGAGACGGTCCATACCGTGCTGCTGCTGCTGAACGCTCTTCCCTGGGTCATCGCCCTGATCGTCATGGCGATGATGATCGAACGCTATGGAAAGACCGACTTCGCCCGACTGTTCGCGATGTTGACGCTCGCGCTGGGGACGTTTCTCACACCGTTTCTGATCACGCTGAATAACCACAACCCGGGGGCGGTCTGCCTGGTGTTTTCGCTCGCGCCGCTCTGCCGGCTGATCGAAGGTGACCGGTCCCGCTGGCGATTCGCTCTGGCGGGCTTTTTCGCAGCGGCGTGCGCCTGCTGCGAACTTCCAGCGGCGACCTGGGGTCTGATCGCCTTTGGACTCGCGTGTCGGGCCGATCTGAAAAAGACGTTCGCCTGGTTCGTTCCCGCGGCGCTGATCCCGCTGGGCCTGTTCTTCTACACCAACTGGCAGGCGACCGGCGGGTTCCTTCCCACCTACGCTTCCTTCGGCGCTTCCGGCACCAATCCCTACCACTATGTCGTCGACGGCATTCCCAGCTACTGGATGAAACCGTCAGCGATCGATGTCGGTGAGTCGTCGGCCGCCGTCTATGTGTTTCACTGCATCATCGGACACCACGGGATCTTCTCGCTGACTCCGATCTTTCTCTTTTCGGCGGTCGCCTGGGGAATGCTCCCGTGGCTGTCCGACCGGATCTGGAAAACAATCGTCGCGATCACGCTGGCGCTGACGGTGATTGTAATCGCCTTCTATCTGCTGCAAACGAAAAGCTACAACTACGGTGGTGTCACCAGTGGACTCCGCTGGGCCTTCTGGCTGATCCCGTTCTGGGTGTTGTCGCTCGTTCCGGTTCTCGACCGCTGTGGATCGAACCGCGTGTTGATTGGCTTGGCCGCCGTGCTGCTTGGGGTTTCGATTTACTCAACCACGATCCCGCGGAATAACCCCTGGCAGATGCCCTGGCTGTACACGGTCTGGACCGATTGGCGGGGGATTGCGGGAATTCTCGCTGCGGTTTCGACGGAAAGCCTCGGGAGAGGGATTGGTGTGCCTGGTGGAAGGGGCCGCCCCGGCACTGTCGGGGAGAATCGATTCCGGTTCGCCACCATTGCGAATTGACCTGTCGGCGTTTGATCCACGGCGCGAACCCCGACCCGCACCACCGGCGGCCCCATCGAAGAATTCCGAGACCGACGGCAAACCCAAACCGCCAAAACCGGGGAAGGGACCGGTCGATACGGTGGAATCTCTGTTTCTGCGAGGGCTTCCCGCGCCAACGACGTTCCAGTGGGGTTCCCCTCCCGATTCCCCCCGGTATCTCAAGACCAAACTCCGTAAAGAGGCGTTTCCCTATCGGCTGCTGTCGGCTTCGGTCGTCCACAAACCGACTCCCACCGCATCGGCCGTCCGGTATCGCCGGGTGGTGTGGTGGAGCGAGGAACTCCCGTTCGGCGTTCTGCGCATCGAAGACACCATCGCCGACACCGTCGACAATACCGTGCTCGCCCGGCAACGCTGGACTCTGGCCGGTTTGCCCGAATGGAAAAACCTCGACGAGTCGAATTCCAATTGACCGGCAACCGATTTGCCGGTAACCTCCCCCCCCTCCGCGTACCCCATCCCCGAGAACACCGTCACTCCCGACGGTTTCGTCGCCCCGTTCGTCCACCCTTTCCGTCACGTTTCCGCGATCCCCTGCCGCGGAATGCGCGTCTGTGTCACCCGGTCTCTTTCGATCGCCGCACAGTCCCCGACAATTCATCGTCACACGTCCCTTCCGTCGTCGAACCTTTCTGGATTCTCCGTGTCGTCCCTCCCGGCTGACTCTCTGCCCGAATTGCCGTTGATGCTCGCGGATCTTCCGCGCGGCGTCGAACGACTGCTGCGCGACGCGGGTGTGCCGGCGGTGGCGTTGCCGAGCCAGGAATTGCTGACTCCCGGAACAGGCCGGTTCGCGCTCTTCGATTCCAGCCGCCGGGCGAGTGTCGCACAGGCACAAGTCGCCCGCCGACTCGGTCTCGCGCCGATCGACCTCCGCGACCTGTGCCCGCGGTGCGACGAACTGGAGTCGGTCGCCCCGGTGCCGCACGGGCACGGCTGGTCCGCGACCTCCAGTTCTTTGTTGCGTGAATTGATGCTGGCCCTGGAATCTCGCGGCGGCATCTGGGCCCGGCTTGCCGACTTTCCGTTTCCGTTCCAAAGCGCGCTCTGTCTTTCGGTCGAGTACGATGACGTGTCGGTGACGCGTCTTCCCGAGCTGCGAAGCGCGCTTTCCACCGAGACGACCCATTTCGTTCCCAGCCGCTTTCGCCCGGACTCCGTCGCGGGATTGCAGCCCATCGAGATTGGTTGGCGAATCGGACCGGAAGATTGCCTGAGTTCGTCGCGCCGAACCGTTTCGCACTGGAAAACGCGGCTGGAGCGGTTTGAAACGTCGCTCGTCGCTCCTTCGGGAATTCTGTTGGCCGACCCCGCGTGCAAGCTGCCCGCCACCAGTTCCTTGTGGGAACTGGGACTGCGTTATCTGGCGCAGCCGCACTCGGCGAGTCCTCGCATTGGCGCGTTCCCCGGTGGCAACCCGGCGGTCCATTGGGTCGACGCGGGCCTGTCGTGGCTGCCGCCTCGCGATCGCTTTCTGGAATGGGTGGCGGAACATTATCACAGTGGCCAGCCGTTGTTTGTGATCGTCAAAGCCGATCGGATTGGCGCCGCCGAGGATCTGTCGCGGTTCCATCGCGACGCCGAGCGCTGTTCGCTGCTTTGGCAGACCTCGTTGGCGAAGTGGTCCAAGTTCTGGTCGGCGCGACGTCAGGTGCGGTTCGAAGTGACCCGCCAGGCGGATGGCGTGCTGATTCAGGCGATTGGGGATCTGCCGAACGGTGCCTGGGGTGTTGAACTCTGGCGCGGCGGTCACTTCGCGACGCTGCCGTTGCGTCTGTCGGGAATGCGGGTGGCGGATGAAGGATTGCCCTACCTGTTGGCCCCGCATCGAAACCCGGCTGGCTGCGCTGTGCCGGGAGTTGACCTGAAGTCGGATTGGAATTTCAAACCGCAATCCAGCGTGGGAACAGCGGTCGGTTGAACGTGTGCATCACCCAGTGACGGAAAGGAAGCCTGTCATGAAGCGTCTGTTGATGAGTCTGTCGGCCGTGGTTCTGGCCGCCGCGGGAAGCGGTTGCTGCTGCATGGACTCGTGCTGCAAACCGTGTGGAAGTCCCTGCGGCAATCCGTGTGGGAACCCGTGCGGAGCGCAAACGGCCCCCTATGGCGCGCAATACACCCCCCCCGCGGGCGCCTACGTGACCCCCTACGGCGGCTCGGCGATCAGCGCGGCCCCGCCCGTGACCAACACAACCTACTACAGCGGCCCCACCATGATCAGCGCCCTCCCCCCCTGGTTCAATCCACCCCCACCTGCAATTCCCCCGCAAGACCCAGTGGGCTACCACCCACGGCTCGCCTTTACGGGCCAAGGAACAGGCCCATTTCTATCAACCGCAGTGCGAAAATTCGTTATCCCACGACACATCCTGCCACGAACACCCCGTGTCCCTCCCGGCGGAATGCTGTTACACGTCCTCAATCGTGGCGTGGGCAGACAACAGCTTTTCGGCAAGCCCGACGACTTCGCGGCGTTCGAGGAGATCGTCGCCTCGCCGAGACTCTCGACATACGTGCAACGCGAATCTGGACCGACTGCCTGATGTCGAGTCATTGGCATTTTACGCTCTGGCCGGAATACGACGGGTTCACGGGACACCAGAACAGCGGCGATGATTGAGCGACTGGCCGTCGCCCCGCCAGCGGCAGTGGATCAAAAACGTCAACCGCCCGCAAACCGACGTCGAACTCGACGCAATTCGGCGCTGCGTGATTCGCGGGAAGCCATTGTGGTCGGCGAACTGGATCGACCAGGCGGCACGGGAACGCGGTCTGGAATCGACGCTCCGTTCTCGCGGTCGGCCCGGAAAAGCAGACGCCGACCGCGCACCGCAATGAATGGACCTGTGCTCTTTTTGTCGCTCCCACCCAGACGACCAGCACCCGAAAATCGATTGTGAGGAATGCGCGGGACATAAGATGAAGCGACAGCCTCGTCGCGGTCAGTGGTTGCCCATCGGTATTACCGGCACCGGAGTTCGCGGACGCAGCCGGTCGATGTCGCCAAACAGCATTACACGGGCGGACTCATCCACGACAATTGGCAATTCTTCCCCCAAGAAGAACAAAAACGAGGCAACGTCAAATACCGGGGCAACCGTGATCGTGACAAAGGCCTGCTCTTGGGGGCCATAATAGTCCGTTGTGGCCAATGATTCCGGGGCCAACTTTCGAATGTTCAGAACCAGTGGATGCAGATCAGGTAAAGAATGGACCCCATCGGCATTGACCGATTCCTCGGGAACGAGAATGACGAAAACTCTGTCTCTCCCGTATTTGTCAACCAGACTTTGATCTGCCGCAACGGAAGCCGCCGCCACGGTCCTCTCCAGAACGAATTGATCGATCGCCTCGGAACCCGGCCATCCGGCGGCCGGACACTCTGTCAATTCGGCACCGGCATCCACCTGAATGGTACGATTCTTCACATCAACGCCAGTCACCCTGCCAAAATCAATTCGGTTCGCGACGTCAATCACATCGAGAATTGGACTGATGACGTACAGGCAGTCATTGCCACGGTACCGGCTGCCGCGTGACCAGATGATGTGGCCGAGGCTGTCGGTACCCTGGCGGTGCAAGTACTTGAGTTGCTGAAGTCTGAGAAAGATCTCTTCGCTGTGGGGGTAGTCTCGCACGCCGTCCACCACGAATGCGACTTCATGTTTTTTGTATTCCTCCAGCAGATAGGCGTCCGAGTCACGTTGGATTTCAAGCATCCACTCGTCCCGATCGCGGATCGGTTCCTTCCGCAGGTCGACTCTGTACATGTATTCTTGTTGCGTCGGCATCGGAGTTATCCATTGCCAACGAGGTATCCGAAATGGTCGCCGTCCACAACCCGGGATGCAGACACCGGAAAGGACCACAACCACGCACAACCAACGAAAAGCCATGACAACGTCCTATGGTAAATGACCGTTCGGAATTCGGGGAGAGTCGTCAGACCATTGACTCTCGGTTCACGAAATCCCGCTCCCACCTCTTCAAACCCTTCCATCGCCGCACAAGTTCCGAGAAAATGTCCACAATCAACTCCTTTCACTTGTAGCCCGGCGAAGCACGTTCCGCCACCGCGGGCCACGGCGATCAGGGCCGCGATCACGCAGGGCCAGCCGACTCAAGAGTCGAATGCAACTCATCGGTGCTACTTCCAAAAGTGCTACACGAAATCAGCGACAAAACAGCGGGCCGCTGCTCCGATGCGACGCCAGGAACCAGACGCACGCAAGCGGTATCGCGAATCGTTATCGCTACCATCAAAACGACGCCGGAATCGCAAAGCGCACAGAGTTCGTGAGTCGATTTTCAAAAAAGAGAGATTCGTTCACTCGCCCGGATGGTGAACGAGATCGGCGGCTAGAAAGGGCGCATTCCCATTTTGCCGCGCTATCTCGAATAGGCAGACGGGCTACGCCGAAGGCCACAGTGATGGTACTCTCCGTGGTACAGATTTGCCAGGAATGTACTCATCGCACCGAGGCGGAAGCCCATGGAATAGTATTGCGTGGATGGACCCAATTCGCCGAAAGTGAAATCGGTAGGGGAGATGATCGGCCGATTTGTGTCGGAATTGACGACGGTATTCCCGGGCTGGAAGTCCCGGTTGCGAGCCGACCCCGGTCACTGGCCGGAGATTGAACAAGAGGTCCATGCGGCGTTTCGGCGAGGCACCGACCTCGTTGGCGTGGGGTTCATGGCTGAACTCAACCCCGGTGACATCCGCCAGCCAGCCTGAGAAATCCTGGGCCAATCGCCGGAGCCTCCGTAAGCGGAATCTGTTACACCAACGCGCGGCTCACCCAACGGCCACGATGCAAAACCTACCTATTGAATCCGAAGGTTCGTCGTAACTTTCTGTTCAGCAACAGGTTACGCTATTCAAATGGAGATTTTCCATTTCTGACTGGTGGGTGTCACCCAGCTTCGGGGAATGAACCCCGGCGCTTACTCGCCGAATTCTCCGAGATTCAACTGATCGACGTGATCCTGCCGACGCGGGACGGTCGCGAGATTCGTGAACGGTGCGTGACCGGCACATCTGACCACCAGCAGATTCTGCTGGATCACCTGGGGCTAGGATTGCCAGCCCGGGTCTGGGAAGGGGGTGCTCAAAAATAATCCAATTTTGAATGTAGTGGAAAAAACGGGGGTACTCCCGTTAGTAACTAAGGACTTACGTCGACAGTTGGGGAAGTTGGGTTGGCCACGATTTCTGAACCCCACCCCAGCCTGGAAAAATCACCAAAAACCATTGTCGCGCTGGGCTTTTCGTCTACGAGACGGGGTTCTTCCGGCCCGCCTGGTGGGTGTCACTGGCTACTGAAGAGACGAACTGAAAACCGGCCAGAGGCGCCCACCGGCAAATGAGGCACCTCGGCGACCGTCCGGAACCCAATTCCCGCCACCTTTCACCCCATCCTCCCTGGCCGGTTTTGGGGCGCCCATGAGTGGCCGGTTTTGAGG
>JAPLOC010000872.1:6956-9210 GCA_026692825.1 Planctomycetota bacterium
GCCCAGTGACAATCGACGAACGGCGCCTCGAATAGGAGGAATACCTCGAGAACTGATCGGCGCCAAACAAATGACACGTGAGACGGCACGTCAGTTGGCCAACGAGATGTCGATCACGAATCCAGGAAATGACTTACGTCGCGACGGGTTGTTCACGGCCGTGCGAGAAGGGATTCAAAGGCGAGTTCGCTCGACTTCATCGACACGTCGCTCGGCCCACACACGGGCGTGGCCGGGTTCACCGGGAGCACGCCGCCGGTCACCGCCCAGTCGAATAGCGTCCAACCCGCAGCGCGATACTGCTTGACAGTCGGTTTCGAGTTCATCCCGCCGAGGTATTCGACGTAGTTCGCGACGACGATCGTTTCGATGTAGATCACTCCGAGACCGCAGTCCTCGCACCCGGAGAATGACTTCCAGCCTGCCCACCCGGTTTTCGCTGGACGCCTCAACAGCGGTCACTCATGAGTGAGTCGTTCGCACCGAGAAAGGGCGGACATTCCGGCCGGGAACCCGCAGACTTGGCTATGAGTTCGCGACGAGTGCTGGAATCTCGCGGTTGAAGTCGATTTCGAAACCGAGGCAGGCCTGGCTTCTCCGAACTCCGCTTACCGTGTCAAAAACGTTCGTTTTTTGGGATTCCAAGGAAAGGGGTGAGTTCTTAGGTCGCATCGTCGAATGCTACGGTTCTGACGATACAACCTCCGCCGTCGTTCTGAAGAGTCGTCGAGACGCCAAGACACATTTCGGGACACCGTCAGGTCGCGGACAGCTCGATTCGAGCAATCTGCAGCGACTTTTCAGACCCGGGACCCCGTTGGTTCAACTGGATGCTGATCGTATTCCGACCGGAATTCAGCAACTCTGGCGGAATCAGCAAGCGTAGCGACTGGAAACGCTGATCGATCAAACCCTGCAACGGCAGACCCAGCATCCCGGAGTCAGGCGGTATCGACACCTCGAATCCGGTCTGCTTCAGGTTTTCCTGTACGTCCAGGTGAGACGGCTCGAGACGCTTGTCATTCACAGTGACCGTCACCTTGTCACCGGGCATCGAGTATTGGAATGCCACCCACAATTCGGCCGACTTGGGGAGCGTGGCGACCGAAATCGGCACCGTTTTCGCTCCGTCGTCCACGTTCAACTCAAAGGGGACTTGCGGCTCGCGGTAGTACGTGCTGTAGCGGAGGTAATCGGTTCCCACCCTTCGGCCGACGTCGAAGCGGTGCGTGAGAGTATATTGCCTGGCATGTCCCGCGAGCCGCTGAGGTTCTGCGATCTCATCCAGAAGATGTTTACGCCATTTTCCATAGTGGAACCAGTTGAATGCATAGACCCCGTCAGCGCCCGCGTTCCACAGGTTGGCGGCGCTGCCGCGGATCACTTCGTCGGGACTGACCCGATAGCCGTTTCCGTACGGACAAAGCGCCGGATAGACCGGCAGTCGACGGGCCTTCATGAGCGAATGGAACTCGCCGAGCGTGGGCAGTTCAGTCAAGCCCTGTCCGAGGATCAAAATGTCACACAGATCCTCGTCGATCCAGGTGGGGACGTCGTAGCCGCCCAACCGGCACCAATCCAGCCGCTCGGGGACGCGGACCGCGAGCTCGATGGGGCGACCACGAGCGGCCGCACGCGCGTCAAGCATCCGCCGCACTTTCCGCATGAAATCCGTCAGGTATTTCGCGCCGTTCTGTTCTTCACCGCGTGGAAAATTCAGGGTGTGCCGCAGCCAGTCGAGCTCAATTCCGTCGAAATCCCACCGGTCAAAGAACTCTTCAATCACCCGGAGCTTCAAGGCCCGCACTTGCGGACGCCGGTAGTCGAGCGCCGTCCAGCGGTCGAGCGTCTCGACCAGCCAGTCCAGATTGTGGCGTTTGAACGTCGGCAGCTCGGGATTCGGCAGCTTGCCACGCGGATGCTGGCCGTCGTGCGTGTCGTTCATCCGCAGCGAAACAAACGCCGCCATGTTCCGCTTGTGGCACTCTTCCACGACCACGGCCGGCGGGTTGTGACCGGCATCCGCCAGACTCTTCGGATTGCGGTACTGGTCCTGCGGATCGACGTCGATCCCCCCATGCCAGGTCTTGCTCTCTGGAAAAACGAAGTCGTCAGCCTGCCCCGGCCATTCCAGGACCCGGCTCTCGTACTCGGCCACATTGCCACTGCCAAAGCTGAACAACACCGCATCGACCGCTGTGTTCTCGATCGGCGTGAAGACCAGCGAAACGAACTGCTCGCGCGTGAGCGGCTG
>JAPLOC010000873.1:0-4318 GCA_026692825.1 Planctomycetota bacterium
CAGATCACCATCCCCTGGGTGAGAAACGAACCACTCGCGATCCCCGCAGTGAAGTCGTCGAACCGGTGGTAGCGCAGATTCGCGAGCCGAAGTGGCGTCGGGAGCGTCCGAAATCCGCCGTAGAAAGAGAGTGTCGCGGGAGACTCGGTTGTGAGCGGTGAGATTTCGGGGAAGAGTTGGGAAATCTGAAAATCCCGCAGATCGACGGTCAGCCCCAGTTCCGTCGCCAGCACCTGCGCGCCGGACCGGCTGATCACCAGATGCACAACGTGGCCCGACGCGAGCAACAGTTGCAGCAGCCGGAGCGCGTAGATGGCACCACTGGCACCGGTGATCGCCAGAACGTAATGAGACATGGACGAATCGAGGGTCGGGCGTGAATCGGGATTTGCGGGATCGGTCGATCCCGGCGGAGCGAGTCGCGCCGGGCTTACTTTGTGCCGATGTACAACGTGGCGACGCCAAACGTCAGTGGAGTGAACGTGGCGCTCGACGCGCCACATTCCCGCATCATCCCTGTCAGTTCTTCGCCTTGGGGAAACTGCCCCACTGAGTCGGGCAGGTAGTTATAGGCTTTGGAACTGTTGCGGGCGAAGAATTGTCCAATCCGCGGCAGAATGTTGCGAAAATACCAACTGTACATGCCGCGCAGCAGCCGATTCGTCGGCATCGAGAATTCGAGAACCACAACCCGCCCCCCCGGCTGGCACACCCGAAACATCTCGCGCAGTCCAGCTCGGGTGTCGGCGACATTCCGCAATCCAAACGCGACCGACACGATCTGAAACTGGTTCGCCTCAAACGGAAGGGGTTGCGTGTCGGCTTCGAGGAACTTCAGCGGAATCCCCGCCGCTTCGCCGCGAGCCCGCTGGGCGACGCTTTTCTTGTCGGCGATCACCAGCATCTCGGGAGTGAAGTCGGCCCCCGTGACCGGAACGCGTTCCCGGCCCGCCTTCCAATAGGCCAGCGCCAGATCTCCGGTGCCGGTGCAGACGTCGAGAATCGGCGCGACTCCCCGGGGCGGGGCGGCGCGAACCGCCCGCCACCGCCAGTAGTAATCGGTCCCCCCCGAGAGCAGGTGATTCAGGAAATCGTACCGGGAGGAAATCTCGCCAAACATTCGGCGGACTTTGTCACCCGACTTGTCGACCGCGGGAGTGGAAGGAACTGGGTTTGTCATAAAGAAGGACGTGGAAGAACGGTTGATTTCGGTGTTGTGTCAGTACGTGGCTGGAGTCTGGCCGCCCAAGCCGTATTCGCTCCAGCGCGAATCCAGCAGATCTTGAACCGCTTTCGACGGCAGCAATTCACCGGGCCAGTCGCGCGGGTGTCCTTCGCCCGCCGACTTCCGGGTGGCGTCGAAACCGATCGCCCGCCCCATGCCGGCGATGGGAGCCGAATGATCCCACACAGCGCCCGGACCGTCGTGAATCTGCACATCTCTCCCCGGATGGACATTGGCGGCGACATGAAACCACACATCCTCGGGGACATGAACGTTGACCTCTTCGTCCACCACAACAAGGATCTTGGCGAACAGCGACGGGGCCAGCCCCCACAGGGTCGCCATCACCTTCCGGGCCTGCAGGGGGTATTGTTTGCGGATGCTGACGAACAGCACGTTTCTCGATCCACACCTCGGCAAACCAACATCGACCACTTCCGGCAGCATGAGACTCAACAACGGAAGCAGGATTCGTTCGGTCGCTTTGGCGATCCAGGCGTCTTCGTTCGAAGTACGGCCGACGATGTTTGTCGGGACGACCGGATTGGCCCGCTGGGTGATTGCGGTCACATGGAACAGAGGCGCGAGCGCATCAACACTGTAGAACCCGCTGGCAACCCCTTGGGTGCCCACGGGTTCCCACGGTTCCGCCGGGTCGATGTACCCTTCGAAAACGATCTCGGCACCGGTCGGAACTTCGAGATCGATCGACCGGCATTTCACGAGTTCGAGGGGCTGTCCCCGGAAGAAGCCGGCGACCAGACACGGATCGATCCCTGCGGGAAACGGAGTCGCCGCCGTGAACACACACGCCGGGTCGCCTCCCAGCGCCACCGCGACCGGCATTCGCAATCCCTGTCGGCGATAGGCGTGAAAGTTTCGCGTGCCAATGTCGTGGACTGACCAGGGCAGCCGGCAGGTGGTCGCGTCTTTCACAACCAGCGCGGTCCGGCTGATATCCCGCTGTTCAGATTCGGGATGCTTGGTGAAGACCTGAGTCTGCGTCAGCGAGCGCGAGGTTTCGAGCGGCCAACTTTGCAGGAAGGGAAACTCGCGGAGATCGACGTCACGTCCCAATCGAACGACTTGTTGACACGCCCCGCTACGGACCGTGCGCGGGGGAAGTTTGGAGATCTGCGACAGTTGGGGCAGCAGTCTCAACTTGTCGATCAACCCGGTCGGGATTTCAGGACGAAGCAGACCGGAGATGCGGGACGAGAGTTCATCAAGGGATGCGACCCCCAACGCCTTACTGATTCGGGATTCACTCCCCAACAGGTTGGTGACCACGGGATAGGGGGAGCCGGCGACCCGCTCGAAAAACAGCGCGGGGGTGGAACCGGACGACTGGCAGACCCGGTGCGTGATCCCCGCGATTTCCAATGTGGATTCGACCTCCGCCGATATCCGTACGAGTTCCCCGGCATCTTGCAGCTCGCCGAGGAACTGCCGCGGTGGTACAATCAGTTGCCGTTGTTTTTCTGCTCCCTGAACCCTCCTGAGAACAAAGGAATGTCGACGGTCCTCGACGCCCCACATGATCGAACGGCGGAGCCGACCCTGGCGGATCTCAGCCAGCGGTTTGGCCCAATGCCTTCGTGGCGGATTCGAACCACTCCGCCGCCCGGGACGGCGACCGAGGCGGACCTGCTGCGGATTTACGACGGCGAGAGTCGATTGTGCGAATTGGTCGATGGCATTCTGGTGGAGAAAGACGTGGGGTATGAGGAATCGGTGATCGCCGGCCGGCTTCTGACCGCGTTGAACAATTTCGTCGTCTCGCGGAAACTCGGGCTGGTCACGGGGGAGGCGGGAATGATGGCCATCGCGCCGCGACTGGTGAGAATTCCCGACGTCGCGTTTGTATCGCGGAAGCGCTTGCCGGACGGGAAAATACCCACGCAGCCGATTCCGCGCCTCGTCCCCAATCTGGCGGTCGAAGTCATCAGCCGAGGCAATACCGACGAAGAAATGCGGACGAAGCTCGACGAGTACTTTCAGGCGGGGGTTGAGTTGGTGTGGTTGATCCATCCGCGCCTGCGGACGGTTGACGTGTTCACGTCGCGCGAGTCGAGTGTGACGCTCAAAGAATCGCAGACGCTGACCGGGGGTGACATTCTCCCCGGGTTTTGTGTGGAGATTCGAACGCTGTTCGCCGGGCTGGACGACTGAAGCGGGAAATGGCCCGACAACGGAACACCCCGCGATGTGAGGGCGTTGCGTTCTGTGGGTTATTGCCAGGACTTTGTCTCTCAGTCCGGTTCACGGGAACGAGACCATTCCATCCCGCAATGGCTTCAACTACCCCGCGGAACGTCCGCCGGTGGTTGGTCGGCCGCAGCCGCCTTCTTTTTGGTCTTGGTCGAAGTCTTCTTCGGACGGTCCTTTTTCGGACGTGGTTCAATACCGGCGGCTTCGTCGGCGGCGATCTGTTTCAACTCTCCAATCTCCTCGCGAAGCTCGGCGATTTTCTCGTCGCTGAAATGGACCGTGATAATCTCAGCAGTATCGTCGCAGATCTTTTTCACGCGGGCCTCGGTCGCCTTGTCGCGCTGCTCCCGAGCCGATTTGAGCGCGGGGGAACGAATCGTGTTGAGGTCCGCCAGCAGCACCGGGGGCTTGACCGACTCATCGACTTTTTTCAGGAGCGTGTCCGCACCCGCGAAGTCTTTTTCATCCGCCCGCTTGCGGACCATCGCCATCATCACCGCCCGCTGTGCCGCGAGATCGACCAGCCGCGCCTGCAACAGCGCAATTTCCCCTTCGACCTGCAGCCGCAGGGTATCGTCGGCCAATTCCAGCTCATCCCGCGGGCGCACCCCCGGAACAAATGGAACCCGACCCAGCATTTGCGATCCGGAATACACAAACAGCCACAACGGGGTTCCACTGGGAGCCAGTTTCGCGGGAATTGTGATCTCTCCCCGACGATCAGAAACCAGTATGGTCAAAGGCGGGGGAGGGGTTTCTCCTTCGGGCACCTGGGGAACGAATCGCTCTTTGCGGACATGCACTTCGACGCCAACAATGGAACGCTTTGTTGGCGGACGGGTCGCGAGTTTGACGGTTGTCGGCGAGTCGGCGACGGGCACT
>JAPLOC010000873.1:4331-4838 GCA_026692825.1 Planctomycetota bacterium
TCCCAGCGCGACCGCCTCGATCCGACGTCGACGCGCCGAGATCGCCGTCCTCAGCCCCGAGATCGGAATTCCGGGGGCTCGTCCCTCGTCAGGTACGGGGGGGCCGGAGACCAGATAGGTCCACGGAACCCGTGTGATCCGTTCCACCTTCCGCTCTTTGTTGAGGTACCGGTAATACGGTTCAAACACCATCCCTTCGCGCAGCGGATTCCACGCCGGATCGTGCGGCGGGATCAAATTCGACTTCCCCCGCAAGGTCACCGCGCCGTCTTTGGTTTGATCGATCTGGACCAATGGTCGAAACGCCGCGCGCAGCGCCTCCAGCACCAGTGAGGAGGTCGCGCGGGAGTCGGTCGTTCGGCGGGTTTGCAGCAACCCGAGGGTACGAGTCGCCGCATCCCACTCGCGAACATTCACCGTGGTTTCGCCGCCAATGCGATCGATTCCGGCGAGAACGATCTTGTCTTCACCACTCTCCTTGAACTGATCGAAGTCAGCGAGTTGCCG
>JAPLOC010000873.1:4878-5573 GCA_026692825.1 Planctomycetota bacterium
GTGACGTCGGCGGGGGAAGCGAGCCAGCCGGCGGCTTCGTCGGGGATCTCGACATCCCAAAACGCGCCGACCTGACCGGCGATCATCCCGCGGATTTCCTCGCGCAGCCGGCTGCGATTCGCGGCGGAGTCATCGGCACCCAGGTCGAGGACCAGTTCCAGTCGGACCCGGTACGGGACGAGTTCGAGCGGCGGCGGGGGCGGGGGGGCAGTGACGGGGACCGGGACCGCCGGCGCACCCGCCGCGCCATCCGGCGTCACCGGTGCGCTGTTGTTGGAATTCGGGTCGGCGGGAACTGCCGGGGGGGCGGCCGCTGGCGCGTTTTCGCCGGCCGGCGTGGTCTCCTGGGACGGCGCGGGGAGAGACACCGCCAGCGTCAACAACGCGGCGATCGAAACCACTCTCCGCCAGGAATCTCGAATGGGGACACCCATCAATTTGTCTCCCTGGGATACCACGGCTCCACGCGCCAGCGATCGACTCCCTGGTACGGACGGATCGGGCGTTCGGGAATATTGCGCACATGCCGCCGGGTCAGAAACCGATCGTCGAGTTCCCACAACGGAATCAACTCGACCTCGGCCCACAACTGCCGATGCAACCGGTGCATGATCTGCGTGATCGAATTCCAATCCCCCGCCCTGTCGAGTTCCAACAGATCCCGACGCAACCAGGCGGGCAGGTGGCTGTACGCC
>JAPLOC010000874.1:0-503 GCA_026692825.1 Planctomycetota bacterium
CAGTTGTCAGGAACACGATGGCCGTGTCCGTTTTCGGGTCGCCAACGGCAATGATCGTATCGATTCCCGCGTGTCCGAAAACCCCTGGCGATTGGACTTCGCTTAAGCCGAACCAGCCATGTCCTCCACGCGCCGGGCCGGGCCCTCGCAGCAGAATTCCCAGTCCCCAGGCATCGTACGCGGGCGGCTTGCCCGCCTGAATCGCGGCATCGATTTGGGCCGCATATTGAACGGTGTGCATTTGCCTCAGCGCCTCCTGTTCGATCCACCTTTTCCCGTCCCATTCGCCGTCGTTCAGATGCAAGTGCAGCACCTTCAGCAGATCGCCGGCAGTCCCCAGCGCTCCCCCCGCAGGGTGACCTGCAGTTCCGTCATTGAAGCCGGCGATGTTGTACGCCCCCTCGGCGGGCATGGGCGTCCCCGCGACCGGGACTGAAGGGGGCGGAACCTGGTAGGTCAGACTCTTCGCACCGATCGGCTCAAACAGCAGTTCGTGACAGAGG
>JAPLOC010000874.1:550-1455 GCA_026692825.1 Planctomycetota bacterium
TTCCGCCGCGAGGAAATGCCCCGTCAATCCGTGATAAACCGACTTCGAACCGGGTTCCCATTCCACCTTGGCGGCACACAGCGTGGCAACGGCCGCTTGCCACTTCGCGGGAGTGTCGACCGCCTTGAGTGGAACACCTGGCAGACCCGCGGAATGAGTCAACAAGTGCCTCACCGTAATCGTGTCTTTGCCCCCTCCTTGGAATTCCGGAATGTACTTGGAAACCGGCGTTTCATAATCAAACATCCCCGTCTGTTGCGCGATCACGACGACCGTGGACGCGATCAACTTCGACACCGAATAGCACATGTTGACCATCTGACTGTCGCAGGGGACAGCCCGTTCGGTTCGACTGCAATAAGTACCCCAGGTTTTTTCCAGGACGAGCTTTCGTCGGTGCGTGACAGCCAGTACGGCTCCAGGAAACGTCTTGCCGGCGAACTCGCCGTCAACAAACCCGAGGACTCCCTGAAAGTCGGGAGGTTCCGCCGAATCGCGTGAAACCGCCCCGAACAGCACATTCGGCAACAATCCCGCCATCCCGGTTGCCGCCATGCTTCGCAGCAGGCCACGACGGGTGAGTTCGGGTTGGAGTGTGGTAAGTCGGTCACTCATGGCGTGGGGGAGTCACAGGGAATGGTGGACAGAAAACGGTCGGCGGTTACTTTGTCGGCCTGCTCCCAGAATTACTTCGGTCACAACGTCATCCGAGAACGGCGTGGCCGTCTGTCTTCAAGCCCAGGTACGCATTATCCGGATGAGCCAAAACTAGACCTTCGCTCCGGCCCGGACCACGATCTCACCCCGCCCCACCGACACAAAATCGCCCCGGTAGAAATCGAACTCAGATTCCAGCAGCGACGCGTCAAACGCCATTCCCCTGGAGCGCAATTCGCGCAGCAGCA
>JAPLOC010000874.1:1465-2896 GCA_026692825.1 Planctomycetota bacterium
AAAACTGGGGAGCAGTCGGCACGGGTTTGGTCCGAGGAGACCGATCATTCCCCGCCGCATTCCCGCGCCGGGACGAATCCCGCATTCACCAAACCCCAGAATCGTCCCCGCGATCATGTTGAAACCCAGCATGTCACCTGTCGCGCCTCCAATCGCGATCAGCCCCCGTCGCATCGTCAGGCCGATCTCATTTCCCGCGTCGCCGTCGACCAGAATCGTCCCCCCCGTCATCCCTTTTGCGGATCCGCGATACGCTGCCCCAATCAGATGCCCGCCGTTTCCCCGCACGTGAATGAAACCGCCGCGCATCTCGGCACCGACCCAGCCTCGCGCGTCCCCTTCCACCCGAATCTCGCCGCCGCGCATCTGACTCCCCACGTGTCGGCCCGCCCGGCCGCAAACGCGGATTTCGCCGCTCTCCATTTGAGCGCCAATCCAGTGGACTCCGTACAGATCCCCGTGAAACTCCCATTTCTTATCTCTGGCATCCCCCTCGACCCGAAAGAACTCGGCGAGCGGAATTTTGCGGTTTCCGTGAAAGATCTCAAAGCGTTCGATTTCAGCCGGCGACTTGTCGCAAGCCCAGTCGGGGGTCAGTCCTTCGATTTCGACAGGAACCGCAGTTTCGCCGCGATAGGTCAGTCTCAGTGTCATAAATCGGGTGGGGTCGGGGCGACGGGGCGAGGCGGGCGGGTGCTTTGCGGGGGGCGAAAACAATCCCCAAACTATCCACAGAACGACTGTCGTGCAATTCCCAAACCGCTCCGATACGATTTTTGAATGAAAACCGGAGCGATCATTCTCTGTGGCGGAAAATCGAGTCGCATGGGACGCGACAAGGCCACACTGCCGTTCGGAGCCGAATCCATGCTGCAGCGCGTGGTCCGACTGCTGAGCGAAGTGGTGCCGTTAAAATATATCGTGGTGGTTTCGGCACAGAACCAAATTCTCCCCGAACTTCCGGCGGAAATCACGATCACGCAGGATCTGCATCCGGAACGAGGGCCGCTGGAGGGATTGTCGGCAGGCTTGAGCGTCGCGGATTCCGGGCTGGATGCGGTTTATGTCACAAGCTGCGACGTTCCGCTGCTGGCTCCACAGTTCGTCGCTCGAATGTTCGAACTGCTGGAAGGACACGCAATCGCCGTCCCGCGTGATGATGCCTTCCACCACCCGCTGGCGGCGGTCTATCGGCCCGGCGTTTTGCCAACCGTCCGCAATCTGCTCGAGAACAATCGGTTACGGCCTCGGTTCTTATTCGATGAAGTCGACACACGGGAAGTGGACGTGGAAGAGCTGCGGAGAATCGATCCCGAGTTGCACACGCTGCGAAACCTGAACACTCCCGAGGACTACCAGACAGCACTTCAGGAAGCGGGTTTTTCAGGTGAGAATCAAGGCGACCACTTCCCCGACACACACAGGGGAATC
>JAPLOC010000874.1:2927-8026 GCA_026692825.1 Planctomycetota bacterium
AGATTTCACAGGTCGCTCCTCCCACGGCGATTTCCACAACCGGTTCGTCAATCTCGACGGTTTCCCCCGATTCGACATACCAGGCGCTGATGCGCATCAGCTCACCGGCAGCCCCCAGTTCGGGAATCAGAATCGGTACAGTCATGGGGTCAGGGGAATTCGCGGTTGGGGAACAAGGAGAAACTTCTTCCGAACGGGAGGATGATACTCGACGCGGCATTCAAAGTAGGGTTGTCGCACGCCGCTGTAGAACGGATTTCTCACCTGAGTGATACTTGCGCGACACGTGCGATTGAGGGAGGGGAGCGCGAATCTTAATCTACGTTACCCTCTCCTACGGCCAGCTCCATTTCGATGCACAGCGCGGACGACGACAACAGACCAAGCAGAGCCTGTCCAGCTCAGTCGGCATCCGCCGACTCCCTTTTGCCACCAGTTTTTTCCACGTTATTGTCGGGATCCATTGCACTCGGTTCTAATGTCCACTATGATTAAGTGTACATGTTGTGATTGCCTCGCACGGCGGCCGCAGTTTCTGCCATCGCCCCTCACGGTGGATTCCTCGGAGTCGAAGTTGATTCGCAGGTTCCGCCCGGGCACTTGGCACGGAGGGTTGTCGCGGCCATTGGGCGGCGGGACCTGAATCAGGAGCAACTCCCCGCTCGCGGTGTATCACTCGTCGACGCGAGCTGGCTACAATCAGCCCCATCCCACCTCTCCTCGTCCGGTACGGTGCCATTCCGGAAGTTGGTCGATTCCCCTGCGATATCGAGCCTCCCCCTCCCCGTGGCCGCGCCGTCGTCGTTCAGACGCCGCGTGGCGTTGAGTTGGGGACCGTACTCGAAGCGGTTCGTGCCGCGGGAGGTCCGACGAACGGGCATGCTGATAACGAGCCGGTGGAAGAATCGGGCGGGCAGCGGGTGTTGCGGATCGCCGCGTCTGAGGAGCTGACCGCTGCGGAGACGTCGCGTGCCGACGCCCAGGCGAGCTTCGAGTCGTGGCGGCAGCGGATGGTCGACTGGAAGTTGCAGCTCGACCTGCTCGATCTGGAATGGACGCTCGACCGTCAGAAATTGCTGCTGTACGTGCTAGGAGGGCGTGGCCCCGAAACGACCCGGCTGGCATTGCTCGCCGCTGCCGCCGGTCTGGCGAAAATCGAAGTGCAACCGGTCGGTGCCGACGGACTGCAACCGGTCGAGAAGCCGGCTGGCGGCGGATGTGGCAGCGGCGGTGGCGGCTGTGGTTGCAGCCATTAAACAAACCCTGGAACGCGAAATCCAAGATTGCATTCATGACAGCGACAGCCCCTGAAGCGGTTTTTCAAGAACTCGAACGACTGAACCCGGCCCAGCCTCTGGCACTGATCGATCATCTGATCTCCCAGCTCCGAGGCGAACGCAACTGGCACGCGTTGTTCGACGCGCTGCTGATGCGCCGGCGTCAGGAACTGGGACTCCCCCTGGTCCGTCCCACGTCGCTGCGCGATGTTCCCGAGGCGCAGCGCGACGAGTTTGAGAAATTTTACGTCGACTCAGCCCGTGACGTGGGCAAACTGCTGCTGGAAGATGGGCTCATCGCGCAGGCCTGGAATTACTTCCGCGCGATCAACGAGCCCGAAACGGTCGCGGCGGCGATCGAAGCGCTCCCCCACGACGCCGGTGTTGACGAACAGGTCGTTGAGATCGCCCTGTTTCAAGCCGTCGCACCGGTGAAAGGCTTGCAGTTGTTTCTGCAGACGCATGGCACATGCAGCACCATCACCGCGCTCGACCAGCAGTTCGCGCAGATGACACCGGCCACCCGGGCGGCGTGCGCCCGGGTCATGATCCGCCGGCTGTATGACGATCTGCGCGGCAATGTCGAACATGATGTGAAGCGTCGGCAGCCCATGACGCCGCCTGGAGCGTCGCTGCGGGAACTGATCGCGGGACGCGAGTTCCTGTTCAACGACGACAACTATCATATCGATGTGTCGCACCTGAATTCGGTCGTGCGGTTCGCCCGCATGCTCGAACCGACCGATGCCGAACTGGAACTGGCCCTTCAACTGGCCCAGTACGGCTCGCGGCTGGCCGCCCAATATCAGTACGGCGGCAATCCGCCATTCACCGAGTTCTACCCGGCACACATCCGCTATTTTCAGGCGCTTTTGAACCAGGATCGCGATCAGGCGATTGACTTTTTTCGCAAACAGATCACCGGCGACCCGGCAGAAACCGACACGCAATTGGCCGCCTACGCGCTGGTTGACCTGTTGATTCGACTCGATCGGAATGACGAGGCGCTGGACCTGGCGCTCCAATACCTGTCGAACAGTGCCGACGAATTCGGACTCTCCATTCCCGAATTGTGCGTCAAAGCGAAGCGGTACGACCGGCTCCGCGAATACGCCCGCGGCCGGGGAGATCTGCTGAATTTCACCGCGGCACTTCTCAGCCAGTGACCGAGATGTCTCACCTCGAACTCAATCGCGCCGCGTATGGTCGCATGGTCAACGCCGGCAGCCCCTTTTCGAAGGTCGCGACCGACGAAGAATGTCAGCAACCGCTGAAGACACTCGACGGTCGAGGCTGGCTCCCTCCGTCGGTGGCGAATCTGGACGTGCTGTGCCTGGCGGCGGGGGGGGGTTGGCAGTCGATTTTGTACGCGACTGCCGGAGCCCGGGTGACAGTGGTCGACCTCAGTCCCGACATGCTGCGACTCGACGAGCGGGAAGCCGCGCGACGCGGATTGCGGGTGAAAACGCTCGAGGCGTCGATGGACGCACTGCACATGTTAAGCGACGCATCGTTCGATATTGTCCACCAGCCGGTCAGCACCTGTTATGTCCCGGACATTTGTGCTGTCTACAAAGAGGTCGCCCGGTTGCTGCGGGACGATGGCCTCTATATCAGTCAGCACAAACAGCCGACGAGTCTGCAAATCGTCGAGCGGGATCCGCAAGATCGTTATGTGATCGGAGTGAAGTACTACCACGAGGGACCACTCCCTCCCGTGGGAGACAAATCGTACCGCGAACCCAACGCGGTGGAGTTCCTGCATCGCTGGGAAGACCTGGTGGGAGGGTTGGCGCGGGCCGGGCTGTGCCTGGAAGATCTGCGGGAACCGTGCCGGGCGAAACCCAAGGCGCTTCCCGGAGAAATCGGCCACCGCGGAATGTACCAGCCACCGTATGTCCGGATGAAAGCCCGCAGATCGCGGCGGGTGTCCGTTGAAACGAAACCGACCAGTCGCCTCTGGACTCCGTGACCCGCTTGACCAGGTCTGATCGCATGATTCGACTTCTCCCCGTCATCTCCGCGTGCCTGTTTGTCGCGACACTGCGTGAGGCGTGCGCCGATCCCATCCCGGGGACGAAACAACCCGCCAAGGTCGATTTTCAGCGCGAGGTGCAACCCCTGCTCGCGGAGCGCTGTTATCGCTGCCACGGTCCAGACGCGGCGCACCGCAAAGCCGACCTGCGGCTCGACACGTTGGAAGGGGCCACCCAGGACCTGGGAGACCGCCGCGCGATCGTCGCCCACAATCCTCGGGAAAGTGAACTCCTGACGCGTGTGACGACCGACGACAGCACCCTGCGGATGCCTCCCCCAGAGGGGGACGAGCCGCTCTCCCCGCGTGAAGTTGAGCTGTTGACGAGGTGGATTGAACAGGGGGCCGAATATTCGCGCCATTGGCTGCACGCTCCACTCGTCCGCCCCACAGTCCCCCTGGTGAAAAGTGACCTCGGCACCGGGAACGCGATCGACGCGTTTGTCGTCGCGAAACTCGAAGCGGAGGGAATTCCCCTCGCAGCGGAAGCCGACCAGCGCACGCTGGTCCGCCGATTGGCGAATCCGGCGTTTGGGGAGCGGATGGCGGTGTACTGGCTCGATCTGGTTCGCTATGCCGACACAGTCGGTTATCACGGCGATCAGGAACACCACATCTCCCCATACCGCGATTATGTGATTTCGGCATTCAACCAGAATCTCCCATTCGACCGCTTCACGCGCGAGCAGCTCGCGGGAGATCTTTTGCCCGATCCCACGTTAGAGCAGCGAGTGGCCACCGGGTACATTCGAGTGCTGCAAACGTCCCATGAAGGGGGAGTGCAGAGAGCCGAGTATCAGAAGAAATACGACGCCGACCGGGTTCGCAATCTGGGATCGGTCTGGCTGGGGATGACCGTGGCGTGCGCCGAGTGCCACGATCACAAATATGACCCGATCCGCCAGCGGGATTTCTATTCGTTGGCGGCGTTCTTCGCCGACGTCGACGACGTCCGCAGCTTTTCAGGAGGCGATTCGAACCCCACCCGTCGCGAACCAGAGATCGAAATTCTTTCGGACGAAGACCGGAGTCTGATTGAACAGTGGAAGCGGGAAATCGCCGAGCTGACTGCGAAAGGAGCCACCGACGAGACGAAAGCGAAGATCAAGGCGAAGCAGTCGGCGATCAACGCCGCCCGGGGCCGTGGCCGCCGCAGCATGATTGTCGAGCGGATCGAACCTCGCGAAATCCGTGTTCTCGCGCGTGGCAACTGGATGGACGAATCGGGACCAATCGTCGCTCCCGCTCCGCCGATCGCATTGGGGGCGTTTCCTGTCGGCGACCGTCGCGCGACGCGTCTGGATCTGTCGAACTGGCTCACGACCGAGGCGCGGGGCCAGACGGCGCGGGTTTTTGTCAATCGACTGTGGAGTCTGTTTTTCGGGCATGGGCTGTCGCGAACGCTGGATGATTTCGGCATTCAGGGAGACCGCCCCAGCCACCCCGAGTTGCTCGAATGGCTGGCCTCTGAATTCATGGATTCGGGTTGGGACGTGAAACATATGGTCCGCCTGATCGTCTCGTCGCGCACGTATCGAGTCAGTTCAAGGGAATCACCGGTGGCGCGCGAACGCGATCCCGACAATCGCTGGCTGTCGCATCAGGGACGCTGGCGTCTGCCTGCCGAAGCGGTCCGCGACCAAGCACTGTCGGTGAGCGGTTTGCTGGTCACGCGGCTTGGAGGCAAAAGCGTTCGCCCCTGGCAACCCGAAGGGTATTACGTGCAGCTCAATTTTCCCCGCCGGGAATACCAGCCCGATCGGAACGCCGACCAGTACCGCCGGGGC
>JAPLOC010000875.1 GCA_026692825.1 Planctomycetota bacterium
CGTACCACCTGGTGGACACGCCTCCGGTCGTTTATGGAAAGACGGGAGCCACAGCGATTCCCAACACGATACCGGCGGGAAAACTCCAGTACTACATGTCGAACTCGAAGTAGCCCCGTCAGATGGTAGTCGACAATTTGACACCGGTCGGTCAATCCCGTAGAATCCCCACACTTCGTGGAATTCTCCACAAAATCAATCCGGTCCGACTCCCGTTTGCCGTCACAGATGTCCGCTCTTTCCGCCAACGATCAGAAGAATCGCCAATCCCGCCTTGTTCGCATGGCTGGGATTGCGGCTGTGATTATTGGGCAGATCATTGCGGCCTGAGGCGTCAATCGGTTCGTGTTGTTGACTCGCCCCTCAGGTCGCAGACCTGGGGGGTTTCTTTTTTACCCCTGAACCATTCGAGGTTTCTTCGTGCCACGGATCGAACTGTACGACACAACCCTGCGCGACGGCAGTCAGGGTGAAGGCGTTTCCTTCTCGTTGGAGGACAAGGTACAGATTACCTACCGTCTGGCGGAGATGGGTTTCGATTTCATTGAGGGGGGCTATCCCCTCTCGAACCCGAAGGACTCGGAGTACTTTCAGAAGATCGCCCAGTGCGGCGATCCCGCAATTCGAAAAAAGGTCGTCGCGTTCGGAATGACCCGCCGGCGGGGTTTTCGACCCGAAAACGATGTCGGCATGCAGGCCCTGATCGGTTCCGGAGCCCAGACCATCACCATCGTCGGCAAAAGCTGGAAACTGCATGTCACCGACGTCCTGGGGGTCGACGAAGCAGAGAACCTGGCAATGATCCGGGATTCAGTCGCCTGGTTGATAAGTCAGGGGAGAACCGTGTTCTACGACGCCGAGCATTTCTTCGACGGCTTTTTCGACGATTACGAGAACGACCAAGGCGAATTCGCCCTCCGCGCAATCGAGGCGGCGCAGCAGGCGGGAGCCGAGCGGGTCATTCTGTGCGACACCAACGGCGGTCGGCTCCCCGACGAGATCGCCCTGGCGGTCCGGGCGGCGCGTGCGCGATCGACGGTGCCGATCGGCATTCATTGCCACAACGATTGTGAGTTGGCCGTCGCGAATTCCCTGGCGGCTGTCGCAGCCGGTGCGACGCAGGTTCAGGGAACGATCAACGGCCTGGGGGAGCGCTGTGGAAACGCCGACCTGATCAGCGTGGCAGCGAACCTCGATTTGAAGTATTGGACCGGAGCGAAAGATCCGAATGGCGATGCGGCCAAGGTGAAAAAGTACGAAGTCCTGCGTCCCAAGAGTGGCAGCATCAAGGGGCTGACGGAGTTGTCGCATTTTGTTTACGAACTGGCGAATGTCTCCCCACGCACCAATCAGGCATTCGTCGGGGCCAGTGCGTTTGCTCACAAGGGCGGAATGCACGCTCATGCCGTCAGCAAGATTGCCAAAAGTTACGAACACATTTCCCCAGGTGACGTTGGCAACGAACAGCGTGTCCTGGTGAGTGAGTTGTCTGGGCGGTCCAATATTATCGCCAAGACGACTAAATGGGATATTCAGCACAACGCCGAGCTGATGTCCAAGATCCTTGATGAAGTCATGAACAAGGAGTCCGAAGGATATCAATACGAGGCGGCCGAAGCGTCGTTCGATCTGCTGGTCCTGAAACAGTGCGGCAAGTTCTCGGAACATTTTCAGCGGCGGCACTACATGGTCAATTTCGCCGTTCAAGGCGATCCGGAGATCGGGAATATCGTCGCATCGCACCCGCGCAATTCGACTCCCGGCGCGGCTCCACACAAGTGGGAGATCCCATTGACAAATGCCTTGGTGAAGGTGCGAGTTGGCCCGGAAGTGAAGAATCAAGACGGTATCCCGCTGCCGGACGAGGACAATCCGAACATAGTCGTCGTCGGTGGCGAAGGCCATGGGCCGGTCGATGCGCTGCACAACGCACTGAGCAAAGCGTTGAAACCGAAGTACGGTAAGATTCTGAAGCGGGTCCACTTGGTCGACTACAAGGTCCGCGTGATCAATTCGGCTGCCGCGACTGCCGCCCGGGTGCGTGTGATCATTGAGAGTACCGACGGCAAGTCGGTCTGGAGTACGGTGGGAGTCAGCGAGAACGTCATCGAAGCGAGCTGGCTGGCGCTCGTCGACAGCCTGGAATACAAACTTCACAATGTGGATCGGATGGAATGGTCCACAGAATCCTCGGCCCGCCGCACCAACGGATGACTCCTCTCAAGTGGCGATTTGTGATCGCGGGCGGGGTGATCACCCTGTTCGGCGCGATCTTGATGTCTCAACCCCCCGCATCGGAACCGAACGCGTTCCGCAAAGGGGGTGTCCTGATTGTCATGGGGGTTGTGCTGGCCGTTACCGGTCTGCTGCGACGTGATGCCGAGTCGGCCGAAGTCGATTCCCGCCGCCCCCGGATTTTCGATCCCGATGACACTCCTTCGGAGTCCAAACGCCCCTCGACGCCCGAGAAGTGAGATGGTGGTTCCATTCGAAGTGTCACTGTCTCAACTCCCTCCGCCCCCGCTATACTCCGCCCGGCCCAACAGGCGATACGTTCAAGAAGTCGTGTTCGCCCGGTAGCGACTGTTGCCAAACGCTTCCCGACGGGCTTGACTCTGCCGAGCTGGCGTTGTTGGCCAGGCTGCTCCCGAAACCGCGATTCTCCTGACTTTTTGAAACCCTCTCTCTGATCATGTCCGCCGAACTTCCCAAAGCGTACGAGCCGAAACTGGTGCAGCCCCGCTGGCTCGAAATCTGGAATGACCGCGGGTATTTCAACGCCGACCCAGACCCGGCGAAGAAACCGCACACGATCATGATTCCGCTCCCCAACGTCACGGGGGCGCTCCATATGGGGCACGCGCTGAATGGCACCTGCCAGGATCTGATCACCCGTTGGCGTCGCATGCAGGGACGCGTGGCACTGTGGATGCCAGGAACCGATCATGCCGGCATCGCCACCCAGGCGGTCGTCGAACGGCGGATGCTCGAAGAAGAAAAGTTGACCCGCCACGATATCGGTCGGCAGGCGCTCGTCCAGCGAATCTGGCAGTGGAAAGACGAATACGAAGCCCGGATCCTCAACCAACTGAGGCAACTCGGGGCGAGTTGCGACTGGCGTCGCACACGATTCACCCTCGACGACGTCTGTTCGCGGGCCGTTCGCAAGACGTTTTTCAACCTCTTTCGCGACCGGCTCATTTTCCGAGGCAAACGGCTCGTCAACTGGGACACCTTCTTGCAGACCGCCGTCGCCGACGACGAAGTCTTCACCGAGAACGTCCAAGGGCATTTCTGGACGTTTACCTACCCGGTTGTGGGGACCAATGAGACCATCGCGTTTTCGACCACGCGCCCTGAGACAATGCTGGGCGATACCGCCGTCGCGATTCATCCCGAAGACGACCGCTACCGCCATCTGCACGGAAAATTCGTGCGGATTCCGCTCAATGGCCGCGAAATCCCGATTGTCACCGACGCGCTGCTCGTCGACCGCACACTGGGGACCGGCGTTGTCAAAGTGACGCCGGCGCACGACCCCAATGACTATGCCTGTGGTCAGCGGCAGAGACTGCCGATGATCAACATTCTCAATCCGAATGGGACTCTCAACGAAAACGCCGGCCGCTGGCAGGGACTCGATCGCTACGAGGCGCGGACCCAGGTTGTCGCCGAGATGGAGAAGCTGGGACACCTGGTGCGGATCGAAGATCGCGAGATTCCGCTGGCGCATAGCGATCGCAGCAAGACGACCATCGAGCCGTACTTGTCGGATCAGTGGTTCGTCAAGATGGAGACGCTCGCCGAGAACGCCCTGCTTGCCGTCCGCGAAAGTCGGGTCAAGTTCTTCCCGTCGCGCTACGCCAAGACTTATCTCGACTGGCTGGGGGAAAAACGAGACTGGTGCATCAGTCGGCAGTTGTGGTGGGGACACCAGATTCCGATCTGGTACTGTGACACCTGCACCGAAGCCGACCTGCAAGCGGCGTTCGGCAGCCGCACCGACGTTGTTTACCAGCGAGACGCCGAGGATCGCTGCTGGCTCATTTGTGGCGAGACCGATATCGCGGCGGACGCGCTGGGAGCGGGACACACTCTGCGACGTGACGACGACGTTCTCGATACGTGGTTCAGCTCGGCCCTTTGGCCGATGGCGACACTTGGCTGGCCCGATCAGGATCACAATCCGCCGTTGTCGGGGCAGCCCGATCCGTCGCCGGCGGGACGCAACGCGGTTCTGGATTTCTTCTATCCCACCAACGTGCTGATCACGAGCCGGGATATCATCACGCTGTGGGTCGCCCGCATGGTGATCATGGGGTTGTACAACCTGGGCAAGGTTCCGTTCGCCCACGTTCATGTGCATCCCAAGATCCGACGATGTCGAAGAGCAAGGGGAATGGAGTCGACCCGCTGGATTTGATCGACAAATACGGCGTCGACGCGGTCCGGTTCACAATTGCGTCGCTCGCGGGTGAAAGCCAGGACGTCCGGCTGCCGGTCGGGTACGAATGTCCGGCGTGTGCCGAGGTGATCGCGCAGACAATCGAACACCAGAAAGCGATTCCCGCCGGTGGTGCCAAGCCCCGTTTGAAGTGCCCCAAGTGCAAAGCGACACCACAATACAGCAGCCCGTGGTTTGTCCCCGATGAAGGGGAACCGGTCGCCCGTGTGGTCAGTGATCGCTTCGAGTACGGCCGCAATTTCTGCAACAAATTGTGGAACGCGACCCGGTTCGCGTTCATGAACCTGACCGGCTATACCGCTGGCCCGGTCGCGGAGGATGAACTGCGTCTGGAAGACCGCTGGATTCTCAGCCGGCTGACGACCACCGTCCGCACGGTCAACGCGGAACTCAACGACTACCACTTCGACGCCGCCACCAGAGCGCTCCGCGACTTCACGTGGAACGAGTTCTGCGACTGGTATGTCGAGATGATCAAGCCGCGACTGCGTGACGAACGGTTCCGACCGGCGGCGCAGAGGGTTCTGGTCGGAGTGCTGGACGTTCTCCTGCGGCTGCTTTCGCCGTTCACTCCGTTCCTGTGTGAGGAATTGTGGGCGAAGTTGAACGAACTCGCCCCCGAACGGGGACTCCCCTCCCCTGCCCCGGCTGCCGAGGCGTGCATGATCGCCCCGTGGCCCGAACTTCCGCCTGGCTGGCGCGATGTCGATCTCGAACGCCGATTCGAACGGTTGCAAGAATTGATTGCCGCCGTTCGCAATGTCCGCGCGATGTACCGCATTGAAGACAAGGTCGAATTAGCGCTGCACATTCGCTG
>JAPLOC010000876.1 GCA_026692825.1 Planctomycetota bacterium
TGATGCCGCCGTAGGACTGCCAGAGGACGCCGGCGAAAAACGCTCCAAACTTCGACAGGCCGACCAGTTTCTCACGGATTGAGGGAGCGTTCGTGACCTCGAGTGTGGTCATCTGTTTCGCGAAATCAACCGGCTCGATGTGCAGAATTCCCTTGCCGACCACCGCGCCGGTTTCGTCGGTCCCCGCGTACACCGTGACGTAGAGCGTCGTGGTCTGGGGCCACATTTCCGTCGCGCACTCGTCGTTGACGGTCTTGAACCCGTGGAAACAGTATGCCGTTCCCTCATTCGTACGCATGACGAAACGGTAAACCATGTTCCGCGTGTCGACCTGTTCGGGATTCCGCACGAACAGTTGAAACGCCCCTCGCGTCACCGTCAGCGCCTGATTCGAAAGCGCCGCGCATGAGACCGAACCGACGATTGCCGCCTCGTGCGCGGAATTCTTCAACATGTCGTTCAGGTCGCTGGAGGTGATGGTCAGCGTGAACTCCATGCGCGACGCGGCCTGTTTCCCTTGTTCCTCGGCTCGCTGGTAGTCGTCCTTGACCACGGTCGAAAAGTACCCCCGCATCGTTTCGGTGAACGTGATTCCCATACGTGGTCGCGAGGAATCTCCCGCCCGCAACGGCTTGGTCGTCGCGTAGTCGATCTTCCAGCCCTGTTCGTTCGCCATCACCGCGTTGATCCGCTCGGCCAAAGCCGTGATCGTGAACAACGGGTTCACCCCCAGGCTCATCGGAACGATGGAGCCGTCGGCGATGTACAACCCCTCATGCACTGCGGTTCCGGACCGGTCGCTGAAGACCTGCCCCTTGTCGTTGACGACTCCCGTGGTGGCGTCGTCCCCCATGCAACAGCCTCCCAGCGGATGGACGGTGATCAGGCTGTTTTTGAAGACTTTCGACCAGATCGGGTTCTTGACAAACGTCCCCCCCAACGCCTTTGTGGCGTTCAGCAGGGTGTTGTTGTCCCGAACGAAGACCGGCTCGTTCCCCACTTGGGGCCAGTCAATCCGAATGCGGTTGTTTTCCAGCCGCAGTGTTCCCAGCGACATGATCAGATAAGTCTGGGTATTGCGTACCGCCCCCTGGTACGGGCCACGCAGCCAACTCTCAAGAATCCGCCCCTTCTCCCGCACGCGGTCAACAATGCCGCTGTCGGTGTCGATGCCAAACTTGTCCGCCGCGGCGCTAAGCGCCGCCGGCAACAGCGTCCCCACCGCACCGGGGATCGAACCTTCCTCAACCACGTACCGTTCGCTCTCCACTTTGGCGTGGCGCAGATCGATGATCGACGTGATACATGGTCCGACGTTGGGGAGTTCGCCCTCGGGGTGCGTCCCGAAACCGACGCCGTTGATTTCCTGATCGCAGTTGTAGCCAAAACCCAACACGTCTCCATTACCCGAGAATCGCTGGCCCAGGAGGTCGGAACCGGAGAGTCCCCTCGCTCGGGAACGAAGCATGATTTCGGACGATCCCAGCGTTCCCGCCGCCAGAACCACACAGTCGCAGGTCACCGCCATGTCGGGCGCGTCAAATTTCTCTCGCCCTGAGTCCACGGGCTGAAAGTGGACGATCCATTTGCCATCGTTCGCACGTTCGACCGAGGTCACGGAAACTTCACAATAGATCTCGGCACCATGGTTCCAGGCATCGGGAAGGTAATTCATCAATGTGGTGTTCTTCGCCGAGTGATTGCAACCCGACACACAGTCTCCGCACAGATTGCACGCCTTCTGCTCGACCCCCGCCGCGTTGATTCCATCTTCGAACTGCACATTGATCGGGGGCGCGTAGAATCGATCGCTCAAGCCCATTTCCTCCGCCGACTTCTTGTGGGCCGCGAATTTTGCGACCGGAGTCCGGTCCTGTGGGAACGGTTTGGGTTGCAACATCGCTTCGGCGAGTTCGTAAAACGGCTTGAGGACGGTCAATCCCTGGCCACGCAGGGACGAAGGCCAGCGTGGATCCTCGAATACCCCGGCATCCGCCTGCAGCGATACGTTCGCGTTGATCAGGGATGTCCCTCCCAAGCCACAGCCCACGAGCGCATTCATATTCTCGTTGACATGAAAGTCGAACATCCCGGTCTTGCACCCGAGATTCCCGTCTGGCGTGTTCATCTGCATGTTCGCCAGAGCTTCTGGTTCGGTATCCGGGTATTCGCCAGGAATTCGCTCTTTGCCACGCTCCAGCAGGCAGACCGTTCGGCCCGCGCGAGCCATTCGCGACGCGGTCACTCCGCCCCCGTACCCCGACCCGACCACCACAATCTGATAGTGACTTCGCATGTTCTGCAATGGCGTCGAGAGTCTCTGCATTTCAGCACCCAATGGGGAATTTCGTGGGGAGGACACACCAAACGAACGGCGCTGGATCATGGCCCCGCGAAAGTCAAATTGCAAGTTCAAGGTTTGTCCCTGCGATTCCCGTTGACCCGATTTTTTTCGCGAACTACGATCCGCCGCGTATGGAGACCACGCTGCATCGACAATTGAAGGCGCTGTACGCCGTCGGCGACGCCCGGCAGGAAGTGCAGTTCGAAGGGTTTCGCATTGACGCGATCCGAGCCGGTGAATTGATCGAGATTCAGCAGGCATCACTCGGCGCGCTCCGACAGAAGACGCGCAGTCTGCTCGAAGGGCACCATGTCCGTATCGTTAAACCACTGGCGCTGCGGAAGCGGATCGTTCACCATAAAGCCCGAGGGATCCCCGTCGGGAAGGGACGGATGAGCCCGTTGCATGAGGGCTGGTTGCACATATTTGATGATCTGGTGCATTTTATCGATGTCTTTCCGCATCCCCGTTTGATTCTGGATGTGGTGTTGACCGAACAGGTCGAATTGCGGACACCCCGCACGCCCCCCCGGCGATTCGGCCGCAATTACCGGGTGACCGACCGCAAGCTGACGGCGGTCCTGGAAACGAAGACACTGCGTACGACCCTGGATCTGGCCGCGCTGTTGCCAGTCAATCTGCCGAGCGAATTCACGACCGAAGAACTCTCCAAGCTGGGGGCCATTCCAAGGTGGCTGTCGCAGCGGATCGCGTATTGCCTAAAGAAGTCGGGAGCGGCTCTGCCAGTGGGAAAGCGGGGAAACGCGTGGGTCTATGCGCTCAAAGACGCGTCCCCGGACCGCATCCCACTGCAGCAGACACCATCCCTCTGAGGGCCAATCTCGCGTTATCGGCCGCGTGAAGTATCAGACACAATTTCCTGAACCACACTCCCCTTCACATCGGTCAGTCGCATATCCCGGCCCCCATAGCGGAATGTCAACCGCTCATGATCGAGGCCCAGCAGGTGCAGGATGGTGGCGTGCCAGTCGTGGACGTGGACTCTCCCTTCGACCGCTTCGAATCCATAGTCGTCGGTCTGGCCGTGGACCATTCCGGGTTTCACTCCGCCTCCCGCCATCCAGAGTGTGTACCCTTTGTTGTTGTGATCCCGGCCATCCCCCTGCGCGAAGGGACTTCGGCCGAATTCGCCACCCCACAGCACTAGGGTCTCATCGAGCAGGCCCCGCGACTGAAGATCCGCGAGCAGGCCGGCGATCGGCTGATCGACCGACTGGCAACTCGCGGCGAGCGATTCCTTGAGGTTCCGATGATGGTCCCAGCCCCCCACCGTCACTTCCACAAATCGGACCCCCGCCTCAACCAGCCGGCGGGCCAAGAGACACTGTCGGCCGAAGGTGTTCGTTCCACCGGAAGAACCACCCCCGAACGGATTGCCCCGTCCGCCCCGTCCCCCGCCCCCCCCGGCTTGTTCGTCGCTTCCATACAGTTTGCGGGTCGCCGCTGTCTCCTGGCTCAGGTCCATCACCTGCGGCATCTCCCCCTGCATCCGGAACGCCAGTTCGTACGAAGAGATCAGTCCCTCAATTTCCGGGTTGCCCCCCAGTGACTCCGCCGTCCCGCGGTTCAGCTCCTGGATGTAATCAAGCTGCACCCGCTGTGATGTGGCGTCACGCCGCGGATTCCGCAGATTGCTCACCTGCTCTCCGGATCCACCCGCGTTACCCCCGATGCGCGTCCCCTGGTTGATCGCGGGCAGGAACGAGGCGGCATAATTGGCAGCTCCCCCATTGGTCCGGGGCGGACTGATTGTGATGAAGCCCGGGAGGTTTTCGTTCGTTGTTCCCAAGCCGTAAAGCACCCAGGCCCCCAGGCTGGGACGGGGGAATTGAAAGATCCCGCAGTGCATCTGCAAGAACGCCTGCGCGTGGTTCGGCAGGTCAGTGTGCATGCCGTTCAGCACACAAAGTTTGTCGGCATGTCGGGCGACTTCCGGGAACAGTTCGCTGATCCAGCGACCACATTCCCCGTGTTGGGCAAATTGGAATGGCGAACCAAACAGCTTGCCTCCGCCAAACCCCGCCTGCCCGCGCGGAGCGGGTTTTCCATGTTCGGCCGTCAGTCGGGGCTTATGGTCGAACGTATCGAGATGACTGGGTGCCCCCTCCATGCAGAGGAAAATCACCCGCTTCGCCCGCGGAGTGAAGTGCGTCTGCTTCGGAGCAAGTGGGTTGTCACTCCCCCGGGCGTCCCGAGCCGCCTGCTGATGTGCGAGGACGGCGAATGCCAGATATCCGAATCCGGAACAGGTGGCCCGCAAGACGGCCCGCCGGGAAAGCGGTGAGTGACGCATGCTGTCTGGTGAGTTCATCCGCGGATCCTCTGGGTCTCGTGATTTGGTGTCGCGGCGTGCGTATGGCCCACCGCGTCCGCCCCTCAAATTGGAAATCTATCGGTACTGAAACTCGGCGCTGGCGAACAACGCCTGACAGAAAGCGCTCCACACCTCGAGTTCGCGCGATCTCGAGGACTCGCGACCGCTGGAGATCTGGTCACGATACGACTTAAGAAACGCCTCGGCGGCGGTTTGTTCCCGATCGGTGGGTGGACGGGCGAAAAACCGCGAGTACGCCTCCCGGATCCGCTCCGATTCCGAGCCGGCCGACAGAAGCCGCTCCGCCGCCGCGTCCGCCCCCCGCATCACGAACGCGTTATTGAGCAGGTACAACCCTTGCGACGGAACCGTGGTCTGCGGACGGTCCGCGGTGACGAGGCTGGGGTCGGCGGCGTCGAACAATGACATCGACTCCGGAAGATTATCCCGGATAACCGGCAAGTAGATCGAGCGATGGTTGTTGCGCGGGTCGTTGAGCGCTTCGGCGATCGGATCCCCTCCAAACCGCGGTCGGGTGAGCGGCCCCTCCCCCGTTCGGGCGACAACCGAACCCACGGGTGGTGTCGAGTTCAGTTGACCACTCACCGCCAGCACCGCATCACGCAAACTCTCGGCGTCGAGCCGACGGGGAGCCATCCGCCACAACAGGCTGTTGTCCGGATCCACATCGGCGGCGGTCGGATCCGTTTTCGAACTCAACTGATAGACTCGACTCAGCATCAGGTATTTGATCAGCTTCTTGATGCTCCAAAACCGCAGCGCGAGGTGATCGAGCAACTCGGGATGCGTGGGGGGGCGGCCCGCGAGGCCAAAGTCGTCGGCCGTGGGAACCAGTCCCTTCCCAAACAGTTGCAGCCAGACACGATTGACCAGAACTCGGGCCGTCAGAGGATTTTCCGGGCTGGCGATCCATTCGGCGAGTTCCAGACGACCACTGCGGGTCGAGTCCACATTGAGCGGTGTATTCGGGAGGACTCGCAGCGCCCCTCGGGAAACAGGCGTGTCACTGGGATGATCTGATTCACCACGCGCGTAGACCGGACTGTCGGCAATCGTTCGAGTTCCGTCGTAACTAAAACCTCCCGGTCCGCCAAACACCGATCGACGCCGACGCGGTTCCGGGCCAACCGCCTTGTCGCGGACTCCCATCGCGAGCAGTTTGGGATTGCCGGCGTCGTCGTACGCGTCGAGCCGGGCTTGCAACAGAGAGATTTGACCAGAGGCGAAGAATTTTTGTAGTCCATCGGTCGCCCGCTTGGACGAGTCGCGTACTCCCTGGATCTGCCGTTCGACTCGCTGTCGTTCCTCCGCGCTCAAGGGACTGGCCGCGACCACGGAGTGAGCCTCCAGGGGCAACGACAACAAGGGAGACGTGCGCTGCGCATTGATGTAAGACACGGTTCCGTAACAGGTCTCGGTGCTGCGAAAAATTCCTGCCAGTGCATAATAGTCGGTCTGAGGAATCGGATCGAATTTGTGATCGTGGCAGCGGGCACAGGCGACGGTGATTCCGAGAAACGCCTGCGTTGTCACGTCGATTTGTTCGTCGGCGACATCGAGTTCGAATTTCAATCCGCTCCGTTCGTTCAGCGTCTTCGGTCCCAGGGCCAGAAACCCGGTCGCGATCATTCGCTCTGCTTTCAACTTCGGGTCATCCGTGGGCAACAGGTCGCCGGCGAGCTGTTCTTTGATGAATTGATCGAACGGCTTGTCGGAATTGAAAGCGGCGATCACGTAGTCGCGATACCGCCAGGCGTGGGGATAACTGAAGTTGACCGTCTTCCCGGTACTCTCGGCATACCGGGCGACATCAAGCCAATGGCGAGCCCATTTTTCGCCAAAGCGGGGTGACGCCAGGAATTGATCGATTGCGTCTTCTAGCACCTGGGAAGAGTGACTGGAGACAAACGCTTCGACATCCGCCGGCGTGGGAGGAAGCCCCGTCAGATCCAACGCGATTCGACGGTAGAGAGTCCGTCGATCCGCCGACGGTACGGGAAGCAGGCTCTTCGCCTCCAGCGGGGCGAGAACGAAGCGATCCACATCCGACACCGGCCAGCTCGCGTCCTTCACTTCTGGGGCGGGGACGCGGCGTGGCGGCTGAAATGACCAGTGGTTGCGGCGCGTTTCGCTGTCGGGTTCGTGCCGATCTCCGGTCGTTTCGGCTCGGGGATCGGGCGCGCCAAGTCGTACCCATTCTTCGAAATCACGGACAACCGCCGCATCCAGTTTCTTCTTGGGGGGCATCGCGAATTCGGGATCCTCCTGCCGAATCGCCTGAATCAGCGGACTGTTCTCCGGTTCACCGGGAACGACGACCGGTCCCGAGTCTCCCCCTTTTTGGAGTCCCTTTGGACTGTCGAGCAACAGGCCGCCTCGCAGTTTCTCTCCCGCCTGCGACGAGTGGCAGGGGTAACACTCTCCAACAAGAACCGGGCGGATCCGCTTCTCGAAGAACATCCTTTGTTCAGGTGTGACTTCGGTAACAGGTTCACCAGCCCGAGCGGCCTCTCTCTGAGAAAGGTCCGGGTCCTGGGGGTCCGACTGTCCCAAACGTGGCTCTTGCGCCACAACGATTGAAACCAATACAAGAACGAGTACGCCGCAGAGACGGCAGGAGAGCTGAACCACAACGCACCTCCGAAGCACCAAACCCAGTTTCTCCGGCGCTGCCGGTACTTCCCCCCCGACAAAAATGAAGTTACCGACGCTGCGGAAAATGGGCAAGCGGATCAGTTTGAGGTTCCGCGCGACGAATCGAAAATGTTCCGATTGACCATTTCTCCGCGCCGCCATATAACCCCGCCCCCATTCCTCCCTTTCACTTCGCGCCACCCGTCCAAAAGGTGGCGCACCGTTCCGGCGTCGGTGTGATTGTTCACCCCGATCGACGGATCCCTTCCCCTACCATTTCCCCAGTCTCTGGCCGCACGGATGCCTCTGTGCCGGGTCTAACCCCCCCTATCTCCACAACCTTGCTGCGCGCCCTCTGGCTGTCCATTCTGTTGGCAGTGGTGGGATTCGCGCCCCGCATGGTTCGCGCTCAATCGGAATCGGCGGAAGCCATTCGCGACCCGCTGACGGTCTCGGCCGATTTCTCGCGCAGTTGGCAGGAGGGGGAGGCTACGGTCCACCTGCTCCATGGTCACTGCGTGATCGAACAGGGGGGTACGGTCTACGAAGCGGGCCGGGCTGTGATGTGGCGGCGGACGGAAAAACGGCAAGGAGTCGTCCGCGATGCGGTCACGGTGTACCTGGAAGACGACGTTCGTATCGATCAACCCGGAAACACCCGCAACGCCAACAAGCTGCTGGTCAATCTGACCGCCGAGGCGGGGCTGCTGCTGCATTCAAAACGCCCTGTGACCGACGATCCCGCGCCGCAGGATCCGCTCTATCAGCGGGCGCTGAATGAACGTGGAGCGATTCGCAAACCACCCGTCCGGGCCGTTCGGCTGCGCGAGCCTCCTGAGGGATATCTCCCGCCGGAACCGACTCCTTCAGAAGTCGTTCCTCCCGATCCCGATGAAGCGATTCCCGAGTTCCGCAACATTCGGCTGATCGCTCCCGAAGGTCCGACCCGGCGCTTCAGTATCTTTTCGCGCACCGGTGGCAACTGGAATGCCGAGAGCTTCCCCTCCAAAGACTCCAGCCCTCCTGAACAAATTCTCGTGTTCTCGGTGGGCGTCAACATGGTGGTCGAAGAGCTGGACCAGAAGGTCGCCGACCAGGATATTGGCACGCTTGACCTGTCGGCGTCCGCGAGAATCGGGCGCTGCTGATGAACGCTGAATTGAAAACGAAAATCGACGGGTTCGCCGCCAAGGTCCGGGTTCGGGCCAGCCAGCTTCGGCAACTAACGCTGAAAACCTATCAGGCGAACAACGCCTCGATCACCACCAGCGAATTCGCCAAGCCCGGCTATGAACTGCGGGCGAGCGAGATCTTCATCGAACCGCGCAATGTTGGCTGGAATGGCGAAAACCCGGCGAAGTTCAACCCGACGACCGGCGAATACGAACCGGATGAGACGTTGTGGGCGACCGCTGTCGACACGACGTTCCTGGTTGAAGATGTGCCGCTGTTCTACCTGCCGCAACTGAGCGCGCCAGCCGAAGACCCGAACATTCCGTTGCGTAACGTCAACATCCAGTACGACCGCATCTTCGGATTCCAGGTCGACACCGTCTGGGACGCGTTCAAGCTGTTTGGACTCGACAAGCCCGAAGGACAACGCTGGGATCTGCAGTTGGATTACCTGAGTTTCCGCGGCCCGCGGGTGGGGATCGACGGTTCGTACCGTGGTCGCGACCGCTTCGGCTACGCCGGGGAGTACCGGGGAACCGCCTGGAGTACGCTGATCTATGACACCGGCAACGACAACCTCGGCCGGGATCGTCTGTCACTCATTCCGAAGCAGGAGTTGCGTGGTGGGATTTCGGTCCGTGACCGATGGGAACTGCCGTACGACATGACCCTCGATTCCGAATTCGCGTTCCTCAGCGATCGAAACTACCTCGAACAGTATCGCGAACGGGACTACGACGTCGGCAAAGATTATGAGTCGGTGCTGTATCTCAAACAGCAGCAGCAGAACTGGGCCTGGTCGGCCATGGTTCGACCACAGCTTTACAACTACTACAACAACACCCAATGGCTGCCGCGGGGCGATCTGACCCTGCTGGGCGAGCCGCTGTTCGACACGCCGATCACGTTTTCGAGCCACTCGTACGCCGGTTACGCCGTCGAACGGATCGCGGACACTCCGACCGATCCCAACGATTACTTCAGCGTACTCCCGTATGAAGCGAACGCGAGTTCGGGGGTCTTCTCCACGAAGAACGAACTCGACGCGCCGTTCCAACTGGGGCCGGTGAACTTCGTCCCTTATGTGCAGGGTGAAGCCGACTACTGGACGCAAACCGATAATGGCGAGGCACTTGGCCGACTGTACGGGGTGCTGGGACTGCGGAGCAGCGTGGAGTTCTGGCGGGCGTGGCCGGAGGTGTCGAGCGACCTGTTCGCCCTGAACGGATTGGCGCATAAGATGACGTTTGACCTCGACTGGTCGAATGCGCAAAGCACCGCCGACCTCAGTGAGGTGCCCCAGTTCAACGAAATTGACGACAACTCACAGGAACAATTCCGCCGGCGGTTGCTGCGGAACACGTTCAATGGCACGGTCCCCAACCAGTTCCAACCCCGATTCTTCGGGGTCCGATCGGGAGTCGCGTCGGGAGTGAGCGCGCCGTTCAACGAACTGGTCGACGACATGCAGGCGGTTCGCCTGGGATTCCGTAACCGGCTGCAAACCAAATCGGGGCCACTCAATGCTCCTCGCATCCGCGACTGGATGACCCTCGACCTCGAAACCACGTTCTTTCCCAACAGCAACCGGGACAACTTTGGACAGTCGTTTGGTCTGTACGGAATGCGGTACAACTGGTACATCAGCGACCGAACGAGCATCACCGCCGGGGCGTTGACCGACAGCTTCGACAACCCCGAACGGCTGTTCAACGTGGGAATCATGAGTCAGCGCAGCACGCGCGGCACCGTCTACCTGGGATTTCGCAAGATCGAAGGGGGACCGTTGCTCGACAGCCAGATCGCAACTGCCAGTTACAGTTACGTGATGAGCCAGAAGTGGATCTCGACCCTCAGCGCCGCGTACGATCTCGCTGAGGGGGAGAGCCGCGGTCAGTCGATGACTTTGACCCGCGTGGGTGCCGACTTCCTGATGCACTTTGGCTTGTCGGCGGACCCCATGAAGAACAACTACAGCGTTGGCTTCTCGGTCGAACCGCGATTCGCCCCGTTCGTGGGGAATTACGGTGCCGGCGGTTCGGGAACCCAGTTGGGATCGTTACTGCAACCCTACGGACGTTGACCCTGCGGGACCGCTGCCATGTCGACTTTGCCCTCTGTTGACGCGTCGCGAAACCGACTCCCCTCTCTCGAAGTCCCCAGTGGCAAGCGACCCGCCTGGCGGCAACGCCTGATCCAGGCCGAGCGCGGACTCGCCTGGGGACTGCGGGCCGACAGCGTGTTCTTCGTCCAC
>JAPLOC010000877.1 GCA_026692825.1 Planctomycetota bacterium
CTGCAACGACGCCAATTAGTCGACTTGCGGCTTGTTGGCGCTGAGGGGCCCGGACTCCTGCAAAATGAGGCGATCCAACTTCGCCTGCGGTCGCTGGTCGATCAGATTCATGAGAGCCGCCTCCACGATGGAGCGAATCGGGTGGTCCCCAAGGGCTTGCGGTCATACGACGCCCACGATGCCGAGTTCTTTCTGCGACTTCTGCCCGGTCCGGTCGACGCGGAGGGTTTGCCCGAGTGCATCCGCTTTTGGAAGCACCGAGTCGAGGATGCGGACGACTCGACGTTCGGGGTTGGCGTGATCATCGGACCGTCTGGCAGCGGCAAGAGTTCGTTGGTGAAGGCCGGGCTGCTGCCACGACTTGCGTCGCGGGTCCATTGTGTCTTCGTTGAGGCCAGCGCCGAGAAGACCGAAGTCCGTTTGAACAATGCTCTGCGCAAGCGATTGCCGGACCAACCGGCTGACATTGGCTTGGTTGATTCGATCAACGCGTTGCGGCACGGCGTCGGGCTTGCCGGACGCGAGAAGGTCCTGATCGTCTTGGATCAGTTCGAACAATGGTTGCATGCCCATCGAGGTGAGGTGAATTCCGAGTTGGCGCAAGCCCTGCGACGATGCAACGGCAAGAACGTGCAGGCCATTCTCGTCGTGCGAGACGACTTCTGGTTGCACTTGGTCCGATTCATGTCTGAAGCGGAAACCACGATGAGCTTTGAGCGCAATACCGCGATCGTCGACCTGTTCGGCCGAGCCCATGCCCGCAATGTGCTGGCGGCGTTTGGCCGGGCGTTTGGTCGGCTCCCTGAGAATTCCGGTGCCATGAGCCATGAGCAGAACGAGTTTCTCGACCGGTCCGTTGAAGACCTGGCTCAGGATGGAACGGTGATCTGCGTTCGGCTGTCCCTGTTTGCCGAAATGATGAAGGCGAGATCGTGGAATCCCGCTTCGTTGCGGGAAGTGGGGGGGACGGCCGGCGTCGGCGTCGCGTTTATGGAAGAGACGTTTTCTTCGCCTACGGCCCACCCCCTGTGTCGATTCCACCAGAAGGCGGCCAGAGCCGTTCTCTATGCGCTGCTGCCGGAGTACGGCTCCGACATCAAAGGGAACATGCGATCCTACGCCGAATTGCTGGAAGCCACTGGCTACGTCAACCGTCCCAGCGAATTCGACCAACTGATCCGCTTCCTCGACAGCGACATCCGGTTGATTACTCCCACCGACCCCGAAGGGGCCGACGACGCGCTCGCGAAGACCGCATCCGGTCAAAGGTATTACCAACTCACTCACGATTACCTCGTTCCCAGCCTGCGCGACTGGCTGACGCGCAAGCAGCGGGAAAGCCGGCAGGGACGTGCCGAGATTCTATTGTCCGAGCGAACCAGCCTGTGGAGTTCCAAACCTCAGAATCGGCATCTGCCCACGCTCAGCGAACACTTCGGCATCCGTTTGCTCACTGATCCGCAGAAACGCAGCGAATCGGAACGGCGGATGCTGGCCCAGGCAGCCCGGGTGCATGGCAGCCGCGTCGGTCTGGCACTGACCGCCATGCTGCTGCTGATCGCCGTCGGCGTGTTCCTCATTCACCGCATCAAACGTCAGCGAGATGCTGACGCGGCGGTCGCGCTGGTTGACCAGATCATCCTGGCGAATCCGTCGCTGTTGAGCGGGGTCATCGACCGCCTCGGCACCGAGCGGTATCGGGATCTTGCAGGCCCTGTGCTGAAATCGCGACTGGAAGAAGCTCGCGAACAGAAGGACACCGTGGCGATTCTGCCATTGCGACTCGCACTGCTCGATTCGCAGAACGATGCATCGCAGGTCGAACCGTTGCGTGAAGCGCTGCTCACTGCGACCCCCTCGCAGTTTCCGGTCATTCGTGATCTCTTGGGGAAAGGACATCGCGAGGCGGTTGTCGAGCCGCTGTGGAGCGCGGCGATGGCCGAGTCGGCCGGCGGACCGAACACCGACACGTCACACGATTCACAACGCTTTCAGGCGTCGTGCGCGCTGGCAACGTACGCTGCCGACGATTCCCGTTGGGAGACGCTCGCGCCTTTCGTCGCGCAATATCTGGTCAGACTACCGGCGGCCGACCTCGTCGCGTGGCGGTTGGCACTGCAACCGGCGCGGAAATCGTTGCAGGTGCCGCTGGCCCGGATTTTCGAAGCGAGTGCCGTCGATTCACTTTCCCGCCAATTTGCTGCCGACACGCTGGTCGACTTTGCCCGCGACGATGGGGCAGTGCTCGCCGAGGCGATGCTGGAGGCCGACTCGAAGACTTTCGAGCCATTGCTGGTGGCTGCAAAGGACCAAAAAGCAGCCATCGCCCGGCTGAATCAGGAGCTCAAGACGGTCCCCGAACCAAACTGGTCGGAAGACGAGAAGGATGTACTCGCCCGTCGGCAGTCTCATGCCGGCGTCGCATTGGCACGGCTGGGTCAGCCCGGCGTGGTCTGGCATCGGCTGGCGTTCAACCCCGATCCTCGGCTGCGGACCGAATTGCTCCACGATCTGGCCGACTATCAAGTCGACCTGCAATTGATTGTCGACCGGCACGCGTCGGAGCAAGATGTGTCGACGCGGCGAGCGCTGTTGCTCGCGCTCGGGCAATTCCCGGCACAGCAGTTGCCGCTAGACCGCCGTTCGGCGCTGATTGCGAAACTGCTGGTCGACTACGAGAACGAACCCGACGCCGGTTTGCACGGAGCAATCGAATGGCTACTGCGGAAGTGGGATCGCGGCGACGATGTCCGACGCATCGTCGACCTGCTGAAGCCCGCGGACCAGGCATCGCAGGGACACCGTGCGGTGGGTGACCGGCATTGGTATCTCAACCAGCAGAGCCAGACGTTCGTAGTGTTTCCGGCGCGCGAATTCGTGATGGGATCCCCTGAATCCGAACCGCAACGTCAATTTGACGAAAGGCAGCATCGCCGGCAGATCGAACGTTCCTTCGCGTTGGCCGCCACCGAAGTGACGCGAGTTCAGTACCTCGCATTCGTGAAAGCGACCGGCGTGCGAGATCCGACCAATCGGTATGTAACGACGCCCGATTCACCGCAGACAGGGGTGGAGTGGTTCGAGGCGGCGCGATACTGCAACTGGCTGAGCGAACAGGAGGGAATCGACCGCGAACAATGGTGCTATGAACCGAACGATAAGGGAGATTTCGGTCCCGGCATGAAGACTGCTGAAGGGTTTCTGGACCTTGTTGGCTACCGTTTGCCGACCGAGGCGGAATGGGAGTACGCTTGCCGCGCCGGTGCGGCGTCAAGCCGGTACTTCGGCGATTCGGTGGCGCGGCTGCCCGAGTTTGCGTGGTTTCTGACGAACAGCGAGGATCGCACGCAGCCGGTCGGCCAGAAGAAACCAAACGACGCCGGGCTGTTTGACATGCTGGGCAATGCGGTCGAATGGTGTCATGATGCCGTGAATGGGTATCCAGTCAGCCAAGGGCCGGTATCGACGCTCACCGACACATCGGCAAGCATGGATGCGTCTCGCTCTCGCGTGCTGCGCGGCGGGTGGTTCAACGGTCTACCGACCTACGTTCGCTCGGCGTGCCGCAACGCCCACCTGCCGGACACCCGACTCGAGGCAACAGGTTTCCGTCCGGCCAGAACTTACCGCTGAGCGGCGTTATTGCTTGACCCCTCCCTGTACAAAAACGAAAACGATTGAAAATCGCCGACCCATCGATCAACGATCGATCACCAGTCGAGTTGCAATCCAAGCCGAAACTAGTCGTGTGAGATCGCCGAATCGCCCGATTCTGCCCCGAAACACGATCCGAGCACCCGTCGGTGCGCACCATCAGCGTTCTTGACCGCATGTGTCGAGAATCACCGTTGCAGTCACGCCACGCGCCGATATCTCTTCAGCAGTCCGCCGAGAGACTCATCGCAGACGACTTCACCGATCGTTGCGACGACCGGCACTTTCCGATATTCTCGCGCCGGCTGTTAACCGCAGGACCGTCAGTTCGAAGAGGGTCCCTTTCGCTCGCCCCCCCACCGAAATGGGTGCGGAAATGTCATTGGGCGCCCAAAACCGGCCAGTGAGGGGCGCCTCAAAACCGGCCAGGGGGGCAGGAGAGTTCGCAAGTCGTACGCTGGGTGTTTTCCCACACCCAGGAGACGACGATGGCGAACGAGATCAACATGGCCCAGAAGCATTCCATTGCGACTTTGCACGCCCGTGGCGTATCGAACCGCGAGATCGCCCGGCTTCTAGGAATTGATCGCGGGACGGTCAATCGGCAGGTGTCGTTGCTGAAGAGTCAAAACCGGCCAGAGGCGCCCACCGGGAAAACCGCGGGAATCGAGCTGAGTTGCGA
>JAPLOC010000878.1 GCA_026692825.1 Planctomycetota bacterium
CTGGCACCGCACTGGTTCGGCCCCCCGAGATTTCAGACGTTTGATCCCCTCTACTCGTCAGGTCGAAATCCAAGACGACGCCGTCCACGGACACCAAGACAGAGTACTCAGGTATTTGTATCCCAGGTTCTCGATCAAATTCTTGAAGACATTTCGGCTCTATTCACACTCGAGCGATGTGCGATACTCACCCCGAACTCGACAAAAAGAGACGTCTGGAGAATACAATACCAACGCGGCTTTCCCACAAGTCTTCTCAAGGAGTGCTTTTCAAAGGTCGCCGTCGGGCTAACTGGACGCGTGTTAAGTGGTGACACGGTTGTGTCAGACGACATTTTGCGAGCCCCTGGCCACTCCGGAAGATTCGGATCGCATTGGGTGAATGCTGACGGGACAAAAGATAGCACCAATACGGCTCGCGCATTCTGGGGCGCTCCGATCAACCATCGCCGTCTTGATCTTTATGCTCGACCACAAGGCGCACTGTTATGCATCCGTCGCGGTTCGCCATTTTCCCACGAAGATCAAGCCGCGCTCCGGTTGGTTGCCTCTCTGATCTCGAACCGACTCGACATTTTCGATCTGTCAATTGCAAGAACCGAAACGGATTTGGCACACCTGGAGCTGACACGTCTCTGGCACCGCACCATGCCGGAAAGGGAGCGATACGAAGCGACACTGAAGGTATTCCAACACGATGCGCCTTTTAAGCGGCTCCTACTGTCGCTAGTGACGCCCGATAATGCACGCATTGTAGGACGAGCAGTTTTGGGATTTCGACATGACCTTCTATTAGATACAGATCGCCCAATTCTAACGGAGACATCGCCCGACGAAGATATTCTTTCGTATGTTGTGCGGACACGGCAACATCACTCGCTTATAGTGCAAAAGGGTGATTGCAGAATACATGAAGTAACCGCATTCCGACACCAAATTGAGAATCCACTTTTGGTTATGCCGCTTGTGGCAAACGACGGTGCAGTCTTGGGGGCCGTATTGGCCGAGGTTCCGGATGAGATATCCCACAAAGTGCCGCCGTTCAGCATTGCCGAGCAACAACGTCTGCAGTTGTGTGCAGATCAGCTCGCGTCACATATTGAATCCCATATTCGACGCCGCACCTCTGAACACCTACAAAGGATGAGAGATCATTTTCAGACCACTCTAGCAAACCCACATGTAGAAAACGAGGTGCACGCAAAGCGACAGCAACTTACAGAACTACTTTCCTTTTTTGGACACGAGTTTAGGATCCAGCAGGCCGCACTATTTGAGTATGTCGACAACGAGGTTTTTGGCGTTGCATCGTACGGACTCGACGACACCTTCGTCCAGAATGTCCACATCACTGCGGATCAACAATGCCATCCGCTTCTGGGAGTTGTCGCGGCGATCCGCCAAGTTCGTACTGTCACATGCGATGCGACTGAGGCGATACCACGATCATCAACATCGACCACTGCAATGCAAGCGGAGGGCGGGAATTCCGCACAGGCGTACGTTGTTCCAATCAGCTCAAATGGATACCCGATCGGAGCTCTCTCGTTTTCGATAGACCCATCAATGAGTGTGGTAGGAAATGTCGATGAAGCAATACGGCAGCATGGGTACATCGTGACCGAAATGCTATGCTCTTTTCGCGCTGCAAGGGAACTTGCAAATGCATCGCGACAGCGCGCCGCGTATAGTTCCTTGCTATACGGGATCGCTAGACTAAACGATACTGTCGAGCCTGAGAGCGATCTTCGACAATTCTTAAAAAAGCATAGGCTAGTGCTGCATGCTCTTCTCGGTGATGCCGCCGAGATTTTGGATGCATCGCTGGTGTCGCTATTTATGCCAACCAATCCGGTTCTGCTCGACAAAAATAAACAGATCCCATTGGTGCAACAGAATTCGGATGTGTTTCAGGAGGTTGCCAAATACAAGCGAACGGACTATTCGTTTCGCGACAATGGTGAGTCACGTTCCGAGTCTGCCGAGTCCGCAGCCCGTATGCATGAGGCGAGGTCTGTCAAGGCGTATACTGTTAATAGGCGAGGATTAACTGCATCGTTGTTGCAGACAATGCAACCACAGCGCAGTGACAACGTCCCAGACGACCCATTGTGGTCGCACGAACAAATTGAATTCGACGAGAATCGTCCTAGGACCTGGATGGGGGTTCCTCTTATCTGCATTAGAGAAGGTCGGTGGGTATGCTACGGGGTGCTGACTGCGACTCGCCCAAGGCGATCAGTTCATGACCGCCGTGCGTTTACCGACCTGGACATTTTAACACTCAAGAATATTGCCGCCCAACTGACCGCGGTTTTTGCGAATTTTAGCGATGTGACAGAGACGCGTGGTGCGCTAAGGGAAGTTCTTGAAAGATTTAATCACGATCTTCCCAATATTGTCGATAATCTTATTCGAGGGATCGACCTCGTTGCGGCCGGGGCCGGTGTCGAATCGTCGGCGAAGAGCATCGCTAGCGACGTGGCGGTTGAAGGGGCTGCATTTAAGGCATGTCTTCGAAGCCTCCTGAGTACTTACGTTGAGGGCGAGGCGACACTATGTGACAATAGGAATCCAGCAAGCCTATTTCGGGTGGAGCGTTCGCTTACGGCGCTTACGGCAACACTTCCATTGTGTAAAGGTGTCGAGATTGTGTTTGAACGCGAGAGTGGCGGGATGGTTCCTTTTGTGGATGAAGAAAATTTGATATACTCACTGTACATCCTAGTTCACAACGCGTCGGTCGCGTGTTTCGAACGGAGCAAAAGGTCCCCACAAGGATATGCGGGACGAGTGTGTGTGCGCTGCAGTCGAGAGAGCGCTAACACTATTCGGATGTCCGTCAGCGACAATGGTATCGGTGATATGACTGGAGAGGCCGCTGAGGGAGTTCGGCTCAGTTGGCCAACCCATACGGGAAAGGGGTGTGGCCTTTTTATTGCAAAGTCATTAATCAGAAGAATGCGTGGTCGCGATTTTGTTCTTCTTCGCAGCTCGTCCGGTTGCGAGGCAGGATTTGTCCTGCCAGCGAGCTGTAGTCTTGATACTGAAACGTCAATGGAGAGATCAGGTGAGTAAGTTGTCGATTCTCTTAATGGATGATGTGGTGACGCCATACGGATCGATGTTGTCGGGGCCAACAGCGGGCCTTACACGGCACGGATTCCTGTGCGAGTTCGATAGTGGAAGCCGGAATGAGTCTGGGGCACTTCTACCGACCGCAGATTCTCACGGTAAACAACTCGCGGCCGTTGTAAAGGAAAGGAAGTGTGTCGGTGTCGTTCTTGATCATCACTGGGCCGACGGCTCTTTTTGTGGGTTTGACATCTGGCAGGCGGCCGTTCTGCATAAAATTCCCATTAAGAAGGAGAACGTCGTGTTCGTAACTCAGTACGAGTCTGCCAATACGTTTCCGCAACTTGCCGTAGCAGCCGGGTTTACTGCCGAGCAGGCTCAATACAAGCATGCGCAGGGCAACGAGGCCGTCGTACGCTATTTCTGTCGTCGATTTGGTGTTCCGTTCAGAGAAGGCTGATCTTCAACGGGTGCAACCGACGTTCCGCGCGGTCGTCTCCAACTGGGGGCGCATGAAAACAGTCTCCTTGCGATACTGTGGGCGCAAATGAGTCCACAGGTTTTTCGGCAAGGAGGCCGATGTGAGGATTGCAGACACCGTTCCGTGTGACAAGGTCGATTCACTGGAGGAAATGACCTTGAGTCTCAGTCAATGCGTGAAACGTGCAGCGGTGGTGGGGGTCGGCTTCCTTGAATTTGAACGGGAACAGCTCGATCGTTCGAAAGTGGTTGGACATTCCGTGACGTCGGTATCCATTTCGCAGCCAGGGTAAGCGCCCAAATAGAACCACGCGCTCCGAGGCCGGCCGGGGCGGCCCGCGCGAGGAGTTTCGCCGCAGCGCGGGGCTGGCTGGGCGCGGCGCACGGTGATTGCCAATCGGACTCGTTCGCGCGGCCATCGACGGGATGCCTCTCGACCTGAGTCCTCATCGCTGCGTCGAGTGACTGGGACCGATCTCGCCGTCGTCGAAAACCGGGCCGTATCGCCGCGCGCATCGACGGGTCACGCCTGCGATGCCGCAGGTGGCAATCGTCCTGTGGCACCCGGGCCGCACTTTGAAAAGTAGGGAATCCTTGGCGAAAGCGGCCACTGGAGCTACAATTCGCCTGTACTTTGGGTGGTCCGCGTCATTCGCTTGTTGACCTCTTGAAACGGTGGACCGTGCTCGAACGCAAACAGGTGATTCTGAATGAACTCAGCGAACTGGGCAACGATTTGGAAGGTCTGCAGAACGCGGTACCCCCGGCGGGAGACTTCGACGTGTTTGACTTGGTCGCGCACGCCGCACGGGATCAAAAGCCACTCACGCCGCGTGAGCGAGCCAACAACTTGACGAAGCAGAACGACTTCGCCAAGTATGGCAAAAAAGTTCGTGCAGTTCTTGACGCGGTACTCGACCAGTCCACGAATCATCGAGTTCCCGACATCGAAGACGCCAAGATTCTGGAGCTGCCGCCATTCGACGAATTCGGTACCAAAACGCAGAACTGTCGCGACATTTTCGAAGGAACCGACGGGTTCTCGCGAGACTTCAGCGAGCTAGAGAATGCCCTCTACTCGACTCGGGCCGTCTAAGCGAACGGGAATATCCAGAGAATGAATCTCTCGACGACAATCAAGTCCATTCAAGACATCATGCGGAAAGA
>JAPLOC010000879.1 GCA_026692825.1 Planctomycetota bacterium
CCTTCATCCGAGCTGACTTTGTTGTGGGCATCACACGCAATCCTGTTCAAGTAACTTCTCAACAAGCCAACGTCCATCAGTGGTCTTGGGAAGCTTGTCGCCCAATCATCGCAGATTACCCAATGTGGCGCAATCGCCCTGGGGCGGATCCGACGGAATCTCAATCCGCAGGCACCACGTCAACGTGCCGAGCCTAGACGCCGGCTGCTGACCATCGCTGCTTCTTCCCTTTGGCTGGCGCACTGATTGATATGTTCGTCAAGAAATGCTTCAATCTTCTCTCGAACCATTGGATCCGCGAATTCAAAAACCTGTGCCGCGACCAACTGATCAATGTGGAACAAACCGGCTGACGCGAATCTCTTGGTCGCAGCCGCTCCACTTTCTGCGGCCGGCGACGCCCTGAACAAGGCCCCGAGTCCGCCAGAACGATTCACCGTCGCGATCAGAGTTGAAACCGCCTCGATCGTCTGGTCATTGACTTCATTCTTCATAGTCCGGACATATTGATCTTCGAAGTCGATGTGGGGATTCGCCGTTCCGGCGGCGGGTCGCTTCATATCGACAGTAAAAATCTTCGAAGTTTCAATCGTATCGTGTTCGACACGGGTCGCGCGAATCGGCAGCCCGTCGGCACCAAGAAGTGGCTTGCCATGATGATAATAGGATTCCTGGTAGACACGCACCTCAATGTGCGTTGGAACCTTGACCGTGATTGGTATTCCCCGAACCTCCTTTGTCTGCCAGTCAGTGTTTTCGGGATTCCGATCTAGGAGCTGGCCAGAAAACGAGGCACAGCCGGTCACAAATGTCGCGACGATGGCCAACGTCAGACTCAAGAATTGTTTCATGGCACTTTCCTCTGATTAGGATTCGGTTAGAGACGGTTACGGAACAATGTCAATCGGATGTGACACGTGGGAATTCGTGAAGCGTTTGATAAAAGTTCCAGGGGGGGGCAGCGCCGAAACAGCGATCGATCCGCCCGATCTACTCAATAGGTTGGTGCTGGACGGGCGACAGACAGTGATGTGGGATCTGGGCATTAACGCCACCGAGTTGGCGTTCCATGGCGAGCGCCTCGGGATGCATGGGAATCGCTTCTTGTTGAACGCTCAGATTCCGGATTCTGTGTTCTCGGACCCAGCACAGAGGGTTCAGACAGTTCAGGACACGGGCGACAGGAGTGAAGTCACATCGCTCGTTCTGCACCACTGTCTCAATGGTGTCTGGGGTTTGGGCGGCGATAACACCGCGTGGCCTCAATAGTGGCATAATCAAGTGGGATGCAATGACCGGAACCTGTGTCAGTTCCATGAACTCGATATGATCGTTTTCCATGGGCAGCGAATTGTTGAACGCATTCACGAAAGGATTCTGGTCACCTTCAATCGACTGCCTCAGGTAGATAAAATGTTCGCGCCGCCCGCGGTCCGGGGGATTTCGGGTCAGCATCGCAACACCGTATGACTCTGCACCAGACACCACACGGCTATTTCCCAATGCAACAATTGTCCCGAGTGAGGGTACCGACTCAGTGTCAGGAAGTCGAAGGATTCCGTTTCCCGCGACACTAAAACGCGCTTCACTTCCCCGCAGGGCACTTGAAACGGCGTGATTGTCAGTCGCAAGCATTGTTTCATCTATCCTGACAACACGGACCACATCACCGGGGAAAATGTTGATTTTCCCTACAAACTCGTGGTTGCTCTCCACGGCAGACCGTGGGAAGTAGTAGATTTCGTTGGATCCACCTCGCTCCACCCCCACAAGAATCTCAACATCTGCTGGCTTCCTGTCATGGGGTTCAGATGCCACATTCGGATTGTCGGTTTGAATTGGAGGAGGAAGGACCGGAATTCCGTCTGGGTTGAGCGTGACTGGCGTGGTGGGCGTTGCCTGAACTACCCGGACCGCTGGAGCGATTTCGGTGGTGCGAATGATTCCGCCGACATCCCAAAGAATCTCCTCAAGTGTCGCTCCGGTTGATGGAACGACCGTCTTTCCTGGTTTGGCCCGTGTCGTGGTGCGCACCGTCTCCGTGACTCGGCAGCCGGCAGTGAGAATTGTGGCAATTGCCAAAAGCGGCATCAATAGGATTCGTTGGCTATGGAATCGCTTCCACCGCAAGGATGTTGGCCTTTTCATTATTCGAGTCCTACGGGAAATGGATTGAATTGACCTCAGCGTAACAATGTGAAACCGCAATTTCTGGCGATCTCCACAATTGGGCAGACGACGTCGTTGTTCGTATCACGATCGTCTTGTGTGACCCGGACGCCAACGAGCAACCCCACGAGCGAACTGTCCGGGCCAATTGCCGCGCTGCCGCTGTCGCCAGGTTCAGCGAAGGTGCCGTCTGCGGTCGTGGGCGATACAAACACTTGTCCAAACAGACGCGAACCGTTCCCAAAGTCGACCGTGTGTCCAATTGAAGCGACAACGCCAGTCGTGATTTTATTGGTTTTTCGGCTGAAAATGAAAATGCTCTCGCCTGCAATGGGGTTCCGCATCGTCCGTGGATAGCCGCTAAAGCCGCGAATCTGGGCTGGCAGCGGTGGCACTGTCGGTCTGAAGAGCGCACCATCGACGCTGCCTCCCAACCGGATCGTCTGTGGGATCGTCGTGCCGACGACTTGTGCGGAATCCTCAGACACCAATGACTGAAGTCGTGGATCCGACGCGATTTCTTGCGGACTTCGTCCTCCAGTGACGACGTGCGCCGCGGTCAAGCACGAAATCGTGTTCTCAAAATCGCGAACGGCGATTCCGACCGTTCCGCCGTCGTCGGGGAGAAACGCTGGCGCGACGCGGTCGCCGCCTTCGAGCCCGGCAAGACGGAATCGTCCTTGATGAACATGCACGCGAAGCCCTCCCTCGAATTCGGGCAGCACACTTCGTTTTTGGAGTTCTTCAATCGGTAGTTTTGATTTGACGTAAACATGGAGGGCGACCCCTCCGGTCGGACTGCCGAGCTTGTCCAGTTCCATTCCCAGTCCGACACTGTTGACCTCGGTGCGGCGCATCCATTTTTTCTGTGCCTGAGCCAGAATTGGCTGCGCCTGTGCGATTTTGGTCTGGTACTCGTCGCTCGAGGCATACGTCGTGAATTCCGACAATGGCACAGCGCGGCATCCGTGCCTGAGCGAAAACGTCGATTTTCTGGACGACTTGGGGACTTTGATTGGCTTGCCAATTTCGACCGGTACCTTCGATTCAGACGTGTTGCTGCTCGGGGAGTGGGCAATGCCTTCCCCAGTTGACTGAGGTTTCCGAGGGGCTGCTTTTTTTGGCTTGGCGGGACGTCTTTGTGGCATGATTGACAATGACCGATAGTTTAGAGTGACGTTGTGACAACGTTGTTGAAGAGTGGCTGAGCATCACGAGTTAATCTCCGATCTCACTCCTCACGGACTTTGATCGTCTTCAATTGCACTCGGTGGCGGCGCGGGAAGCATGGGGGGCGAGTTGCGGTAGCCAACGGGCGATGGCGGAGGGGCGAGGGGTTCGCGATGGTGATTTACGTGGGTTTCCAGAAAAGCGGCGACTCGATCCTCAACCTGCGGATCTTCGACCTCAAACACCTGGGTTGCGACCACTGATTCGAGTCGATAGTACTTCGCGGCTTCGTCAGAGTCGTTCGGATTTCCACCCTCCGATGCCGCCGTGGCGGTTGCCGGCTTGGACGCCGAAAAGAACTTGCCCAATCCGCCGGAACTTGCAATTCGCTCTATGGCGGCTCCGACTTGCTGGATCGTGAGGTCAGAGATTGCATTGTCAACGTTTTCAGGGTATTGGTTTTTAAGATTGAGTGTCCATTTCGCAGTCCCTGCCGCAGGGCGTTTGGGGTCTATTGTGAAGATCTTCTTTGTCTTGATGAAATCGTACGTGACATGCAGGCCACGTTCGTGGAGCTCTCCGAGTTTCGGATTGGCTTTGATGTTGTTTGCCACCGCGACGGTTTGAGCGCTCAATCCATCGACGACCGCGCTTTGTCGATTGACCGCCGATTGTGACTGCTCGAAGCGGGCGCGAATTTTCTGTACTTCATCCATCGCGACACTCTGCTGCGCCCGAGTGCTGTTACGTTCATTCAGAATGTCGGAAAAAGCGGCCGTTGCGATGGAACATCGACAGTCATCTGAAGAGGCCGGCGGGGGTGTGGAAGGCGAGGTCTGAGACGTTGGTCTTCCACCATTGTCTGTTCCTCGAGTTGCTTGTGGAGTCCCGCCGACTTCGGCATGAATAGGGGCACCGAGAGGTGGTGGAGTCGGTGCCTGCCCGGTTCCGGACCCTCCCCCTGGGGACGCGGCAGTTTGTATGGGTTTTGGCGCTGCTGGTATGGAAGCGACTGGTGATCCACCGAGACTTGAAGCGACCGCCGACTTCCAGGTTTCCAACGCCTTGGTGCGGTCCGCTTCGCGGAGTGCGAATTCCGTTTCCCGTACCTTCAACTCACGAGAAATTGCCTCGTGTGCCTGTTGAAGTTCGTCAAGGTTTACACTCTCGGAAGCGAGTTGCGTTTGCAGGGTTTCGAGAGCTGCGACTAGCTTTGGATCCGCATTTGGGTAGAGATATTGCTCCTGAACAACAGTAAAGCGGACATGCGTCGGCACCTCAAGTGTGATCGGAACTCCCCTGAGTCGTTTCGCGTTCCATTCGTTTGTACATTCGTCACGGTAGACAAGCCTTGACCCGACGCTGGTACATCCAGTGATCACACACGCGCCTAGTGACACCCAGATTGCAATCCGACCGTACCGCATTATCCATCCCCCGCTGATCAAAGCAGTCAAATTCAATGGATTTTCATTGCGAATCAACGCAAATTCGCTGTTGTGGCGTGACGTGAAAATCCCAGATTGAATATCGGCGACTGTTGTGCGGTCTGTATAGAATATTCGGATTATTCCGAAAGTGTCACCGGGCGGTGGTACGACCACGGCAAGAAGTGGCTGCAGGACCGGATCGAATTTCTGGCGGGCGAATTCGCATGCGGCATTATGGCGTTTTCGATCATGAACACCAGCCAGTCCCCGCGGCCCGGGCTTCGAACAAAGGATATCTCGAAGAAATGTCGTTGGCGTCGTACCTGGAGCTTCTTGAATGGAGCGGACGCCAGTGGCGGAGCGACAAACGGGGAGCGATTGCCGAGAATCACCCCACCATCTTGGAGTGCATTGGACTTGCGGGTGAGGGTTGGACACAGATGTTCCGGGGCTTCCACGGCAGATTTCTCCGGGCAGCGGGCAGGACGTCGACGGCATGGGGCGACTCATTGCCATCCCTGTGGATTTGAACGACGAGATTCTCTTGGCGAAGGACGGCTGTGCCCCTTCCACCGCGAATCCGCAGTTTCACCAGCAAATGGTCTACGCCGTCGCCATGAAGACCATCGCGAACTTCGAAAGAGCGTTGGGCCGCCGGGTATTCTGGGCGGACAATTCCGTTGAGGACGAGTGGAAATCCGGCACATCCGGGGGAAGCGTACCTTTAACGGATTTCCCGGGGGAACTTGAAAAGAAATGGACATGCGGCTCTCATCGAGGGTGTTCAATCCAAACCGATGAGGAGCACACGCATGTCCACGAGCTTATTGTACAACGTCTTCGGAATTCGGGGAGGGTACGAGTACACCCGGACGGATTACGTGGAGGGGAAGGTCGTCTTCAGCATTGACCAGCCGCGAGAGAAGCTGCGGTGTTCGCACTGTGGAGCGAAAGAGGTCCATGTGAAGACGCATGAGAGGCGAAACTTTCGAACCGTTCCCGTCGGATCTCGTCCCATGGTGATTTCACTGCCGATCGCCCGGGTGGCCTGCCAGAAGTGCGGGAAGGTCCGGCAGGTCGACGTTCCGTTCGCCAGCGAGCGCGTGTCCTACACGAAGAGCTTCGAACGCTATGTCCTGGACTTGTCGGCGTACATGACGATCCAGGATCTGGCCCATCACCTGAACGTCAATTGGGACCTGGTGAAGGGGATCCAGAAACGGTTTCTGAAGAAGAAGTTCTCCCAGCCCAAGCTGCGACACGTGAAGGTCATTGCAATCGACGAGATTCACATGGGACGAGGCGCCAAGTTCGCGACCGTGGTCCTGGATCTGATCAGCGGTGCCGTGCTGTTTGTGGCGAAAGGCCGTGGAAAAGACCCCTTGCGGCCGTTCTGGCAACGACTGAAACGATCCCGGGCGAAGATCGCCGCCGTCGCCACGGATATGTCCGGGGGCTACACCGCGGCCGTCCAGGAAGCGATTCCCCATGCGGTCCATGTGTACGACCGATTCCACGTCGTGAATCTGTTCAATGAAAAGCTGACGGAGCTCCGCCGGGATCTCTACCGTCAACTCACCGACGTGCTGGACAAGAAGGTGTTGAAGGGCATCCGCTGGCTGCTGTTGAAACGGCCCGAGAACCTGGACGACAAGAAGAACGAACGCCGCCGGCTCCAAGAGGCGCTCGA
>JAPLOC010000880.1 GCA_026692825.1 Planctomycetota bacterium
GACGCATACGAACGCCGAGTCGAGCGCTTGCTCGATTCCCCCCAGTACGGCGAACGCTGGGGACGGTTGTGGCTCGATCTGGTCCGCTATGCCGACACGCTGGAAATGTGGACGCAGGATAAACAGGCCCGCGCGTGGATGTATCGCGACTGGGTGGTCGACGCGCTGAATGCCGACGTCCCGTACGACCGGTTCCTGCACCTGCAACTCGCCGCCGACCAGATGTCCGACGCGGCGACGTCCGATCTCGCGGCGCTGGGCATGCTGGGGCTGAGTCCTTCCTACTGGAAAGAACTGAAGCTCGATCCCGCGGTGATCAAGACCGTGGTCGCCGACGAATGGGAAGAACACATTCAAATGCTCTCGGGGTCCGTGCTGGGCCTGACGGTCGCCTGCGCCCGTTGCCACGATCACAAACAGGATCCGATCTCCGCCGAAGATTACTACGCCCTGGCTGGCGTTCTCGCTTCCACACGCATGACACCACGGGCCGTCCTGCCCGAACGGGATGCCGGTATCGCCACCCATGTCCGCCGGCAACTCGACGAACTGAACCGGCAGCGCGACGCCCTCAAGGGAAAACAGCCTCAAACGCCGGAACTCGAACAGGAAATTCTCGAACTGACGGCGCGCATCACGGCAATCGAACAGGCGACGCCACAACTGTCGGCTCCCCTTGTCTATGGTGTCGAGGACGCCGCCTTGCAGATTCTACCCGACGGTCCCGACCGCACGAAAATCGAATACCGGACGGGAGAGGCGCAGAACGTCGCGTTACAGATTCGCGGGAACCCGGCGAACGCCGGCGCGACCGTTCCCCGGCGATTCCTGCGGGCGCTGACCCCCGACGACAAACCGGCCGACTTTCAGACCGGCAGCGGTCGCCTCGAGCTGGCCCGCGCGTTCACCACACAGTCGGCCTCACTGGCCGCCCGGGTGATTGTCAATCGGGTCTGGAGACATCATTTCGGACGGGGTCTGGTCGAGACCCCCAGCAACTTCGGCTCGACCGGCACACCGCCGACGCATCCGGAACTGCTCAACGATCTGTCCGCCCGGTTCATCGCGAATGGCTGGTCATTGAAATGGCTGCACCGCGAGCTGCTGCTGTCGGCGGCGTTTCGACAGTCGAGCCGATCGAACGCCGCGGCCCACGCCGTCGACCCCGACAATCATCTGCTGTGGCGGATGAATCGCCGGCGACTCGATGTCGAAGCGTGGCGCGACTCGATGCTGGTCGCCACCGACCGGTTGCGAAATGAAATGGGTGGCCCCGATCACTCACTCGATGACCTCGCCAACTTCCGCCGAACGGTGTACGGCAACATCAAACGCCGGGAACTGAGCGCGGTACTACGACTGCATGATTTCCCCGATCCGACGCAACATTCGTCACATCGCGACGTCACGACAACACCGTTGCAGCAGTTGTTCGCTCTCAACAGTCCGCTGCTCATCGACACGGCGAAGGGACTGGCGACCCGGGTGGTTCGCGAAGCACCGTCCGACGTCACGGCGCAGACTCTCGTCGCCTGGAGAATTCTTTACTCCCGCGCCCCCTCTTTCGAAGAGTTGCGGCGTGTGGCTGACTTTTTGAAACCGGACACTCCGGAATCGCCGCTCGAGACCCGCTGGACCCGGCTCGCCCAGGCGCTTCTGGAAAGCAACGAATTCGCGTTTGTGGACTGACTTCATGTCGCTGCTGAAATCGATGTCATCACCCAATCTCTCCCCGCTGTCGCGACGCGACTGGTTGGGGACGGTGGGGGGAGGATTCGCCACTCTGGGACTGGCGGGGGCGTTGCACGCCGCGGAAACCGCGCAGCCCCGACCGTTGACTGTGCCAAAAGTCAAACGGGTTATTCAGCTCTTCATGAACGGCGGCCCGTTTCAGGGGGATCTGTTCGACCCGAAGCCGCGAATCAACGAATTCGCCGGCCAGCGTCCGCAGGAAGTTCAACTGCGGACCGAGAACGCCACAGGGGGGCTGATGGCGGTCCCGTACAAATTCGACCGGCACGGGACGAGCGGTTTGGAGATCAGCGACCTGCTTCCGCGGCTGAGCGCCCATGCTGACGACCTGTGTGTGTTGCGGTCGATGCATACTGACAACCCGAATCACGGGCCGGCCCTGTTCATGATGAACAACGGCACGATCACCCCGCTCCGTCCGAGCATGGGGTCTTGGATGTTGTATGGACTGGGGAGTGAGAACGAAAATCTGCCGGGCTATGTCGTGCTGTGCCCGGGCAGGCCGGTCCGGTTTTCCGAGATGTGGACGAACAGTTTTTTACCGGCGCAGCATCAGGGAACGTACATCAATCACAGTGATCTGGCTCCCGACAAAATGGTGCCGTTCCTGAAGAACCCGGTGCTGGATGTCGACAGTCAGCGGAAACAACTGGCGTTCTTGCGTGAGTTGAACACCGAGCATCTGGCGACGCGAGACGCCGACCCGGCGCTGGAGGGACGGATTCGCGCGATGGAGACGGCGTTCCGGATGCAGTTCGCCGCCTCGGACGCGTTCGATCTCGCCCGCGAGCCGGCTGCCTTGCGCGAAGAGTACGGCAGCAGCCACTTCTCCAACGGGTGTCTGCTCGCCCGCAGGCTCGTTGAGCGGGGAGTCCGGCTGGTGCAGGTGTACTATGGCGACGGTCAGCCGTGGGACACGCATCGCACGCATGATGAACTGACACGGAAGTTGTGTGCCGACATTGACCTCCCGATCGCCGCTTTGCTGGCTGACCTCAAGCGAACGGGGTTATTGGATGACACACTGGTGGTCTGGGGAGGTGAGTTCGGACGCACCCCCACCAGCGAGAGCGGCAACGGTCGCGATCACAACCACTGGGGATTCACGATGTGGCTGGCGGGAGCCGGCGTCCGGGGAGGGATGGCGTACGGTGCGACGGACGACTTCGGCTTTCGCGCGGTGCAGGACAAAGTCCACGTCCACGACCTGCACGCGACGATTCTGCACCTGATGGGGCTCGACCACGAACGCCTCACCTACCGTCACGCCGGCCGGGACTACCGCCTCACCGACCTGTACGGCCGGGTGGTTCACGAGATCCTGGCCTGAATTTTCCCTGTGCGTTGTCCAGACCCCATCCGGCTTGTCCGGATGGTGAATCAGATCGGTGGCTAGACAACGCAGGTTACAAAACTGGACCCCATCCACCTTGTGTGGATTGGTGAACAAGATCTTCGCTCTGCCAAACACGCTTCGGGTGAATGATCGAATCGACGAGTTTGACCCGGACGTCAACCAAGGCGATTTGCACGTGTTGTTCAACGCACGTCCAACTTGATCGACAGAGCGAGGATCTGATTCACCATCCACACGAGGTGGATGGGGTCTCCTGGAGATTGGCCTCTGAATCCCACAGCGAATCGCGCCGTTGATGCGGCGAAAAAAATCCGAATCCCAGAAACGGACAACCCAAGCGTCGCGACCGAAATGGCGTTACTCCAGTCTCACCGTCCGGCACCAGCCCGGTCATTTTTCCCCCAAGAGCTTCAGCGTTTTTTCGATCGTCCTCCGCTCGGGGAGGAGGAAGGTCTCTATCGCCCGCTGCTTCAACGGCTTCAGATCCCCAGTCTTGGCGCACTCCTCGACCGCGGTGGCGATCAGGGTGTTCGCCTTCACCAGCCGAAGCAGCTCCACCAGGTTTTTCGGGTTCTTGAGCGCCAACGCGACTGAATCGGGCATTTTGGCATCTTTTGAAGGGGCCACCCAGTGACACTCCATCACATACACCGAGGGAAACGCTTCCTTCCCCTCGAAACTCCACTCCACCTGTCCCGAGTCGGTGACCACGCCATTGGTGCTGAGAACGTGTCCGGGCACTTCCAGTCGACAGTGAAAGTTGACCGGAGGGGTAAAAGTGTAAAGTCCCATAATTCGCTCTCGCAATTCCGCCACCTTCGCATCGAATTTCGCCTTGCCAGCCTCGCCCGGACCAAATAACTCCCCTTGCACGGTTTCAAACAACGCCACGAGTTTCTTGTGTTCCTCCGCCACCTGCTCTTTGGTGTACTCCGGAACGAGATTGGGATTGGGCTGACTGTCCGCCACAATCTCAAACAGCCGCTGAAATCGCTCTCGTGGGATCGGACCACCATCTTTGGTCCGAATCGCTCGTTTGAGCAGATCGAAGAGCTGGGCTTCGAGTTCTTCTTTTCGCTTCTCGCTCTGCTCTTCACCCTCGGCGTCGGACGTCAGGGGGATTCCATGGTGGCGGGCCACAGCCAGTAATCGGGATTGCACGTACGCTTCGTCGGAATAAAGCTTCTTTCGCAAGCCCGCGTCATAGATCACAAACGCCAGTTCAGTCACCAGGCGGGATCCCTCCCCACGCATCCAGTCCGCCAGCGCGGTCGCATTCACCTCTTCATTGATTTCCCGCTCCATCCAGAGCGCGACCGTCTTCGGGAGCAACCGCGATCCCAGCTCGGCCAGCTCCTGACAGGCCGCCCGCTGGTCCTCCCCCGAGACCTCATCGTTCAGCGATTCCCACCACGTTCCCTCCGTGATCAGGCCATGGTCGACCAGGTCCAAGACCGGTTTCAGTCGGCTCGGCTCACGCGCACCCACAGAGGGGTGCAGGAAATGTTCTGGCAGATCGGCGATCGAACGAAACGTCCCCCACGCCACGACCGCAGTCGCCTCACCCTTTTTCGCCGGGGGAACCAACTCCCGGATCGGTGTCTCCAACGGCCCCGGTGGAACGGCCTTGACCTCTCTCACTTTGGTCCAGAGCTGTTCGTCGAGCGACGCGGAGGGAATCGTCTCACGCGGCTGACAGAACGCGCGATCGATTGAACCGTTGGGATGGATCTTCGGTTCAATGTGGCTCGCCTGCCCGCCACAGCCGACGAATGCCCCCACGACCATCAGCGCACAGCAAAGGCAGACCCAACGACGAACACGACTGGCGAGCGACATGGTGAGGGCTTTGGCGAAAGGGTTTTGTGCAATCTGACAGTTCTCGCGACATCAAACGACAGTTTGACGCAGAGCCGCGCCCGTCAGGAAGCGGTCATCAACGACTACTTTCTGACAGTCGCAGTTCGAGTCAACTTCTGAACTGCATGAACATGAATAGGACGCGCAAAGCGTAGCGGGTATTCCCGATCCTACGACAGGCCCTGGAGAGTCGCCAAGGAACGGTCGAGAATTCCAGCGGGAATTTTCTGGCAATCCGGTGACGGGATTGGCAAAATCAAATCTGGTGGGGATGTCTTTCCCATCAAGCCTCGATCCATTCTGTCATCACATCACGAGGCGTCGACTCAGTTCGACGAAAGGAGTTCGAGAAATGAACGTTCAGAACACACATCTGCTGGAACAGTACAGCCACCTCGAGTACCTGCTGCTGGGGGATCTGCGGGATCTCCTCGAAGAATCCCCCGACCCCGAAAATCGCCGTTGGCTGCTGGCCGTCCTCGAAGTGCTGGTCGACATGCTTCCCC
>JAPLOC010000881.1 GCA_026692825.1 Planctomycetota bacterium
GCAGCGGCGACTTCGCCCGGATCGCCGCGGCGTCCTCCGCCTGGACCGACCGGCCAATGAGACCACGCAGAATGACGAACCAGTAACGATTGCTCATGGCTGCACCTCGCTCCTCACCTTTCCGTCCAGCTTGCGACCGGTAAATCGGCCGTAGATCCCGTCGCCCCAGCGGACGGGCTTGAGTTGTGCAACGGCCTGCAATCGTTCGGCGAGCGGACCTGTCACAGCGGTCTCGTCAAGTCTCTGGCCGTCCTGAGAGATCGACATCGACTTGCCGCGGAGGGTCAATTCGAACGTCGTGGGACCGGCAGTCCAGGCCGTGCTTGTTCCCAGGTGGCCGGGCATCGTCAGTCGATAGACCGTGCCGTAGCTTTTCCACTTGTCGGGCGCCAGGAAAGGGAATTTGCCCGCGTCCCACTCGCACGGATCTTTGGCGGACGTCGCTACGAACAAATCAGGCCCGCAGGTGACGAGACTCGTGACGCGCTGGCCCCACTGATTGCTCACCGAGTTGCCGCGATTCTCGATGTCGTAAGGGTGAACGATCTGGTCGGAGAGTTGCGGATGCTCAAACATGCGGCGAGCGAGGGACCATTTCTGGGCGTCCGGTTGATAGCGCCACAGTTCGCCCCATGGCCAGACGCCGACGAACAGCTCGCCGCCGTAAATGACGGTTGTTTGCGCCTCGCGAGCACTCGCCGAGACACCTGGGAGGACCGGGGGCCAGCCGGTCCGTTCGGTAATCGCGCGGCCGTCATACTCGAAGAGTCGGCCCGTTGGGTATTGCCCCATCAACAGCCGATCATGAAACGCCATGGTCGAATAGAGCTGGTAGCTGACCTTGATGTTTGGCTCCAGCAACATCCGCCAACGTCCGTCTTCCAAGACGTAGAAGCCACCGATATTCGAGCCCGTCACGATTTGCTGACCGATTTGTCCCCAGGCGAACGTCGTTTCGCCGACGACCGGCAGCGTCATCGCGATGGCCCTGGCGAGATCGACCTCCTTTTCTCCTGGCGTCCAACGGCAGGCGTACAGCTTGCTGAAGCCATCCTCGTCATTCTGATACGCGCGGTAGCCGCCTGCGCCGCGGTTGACGTGGTAGAAGCAGAGGTAACCGTTGGCGTAGAAGAACAGTTGATAGTTGCCATGCGCTGGACGAGAAAGAACTGTCTGACCGTCGTACTTCACCGTGCCGTCGCCGAATTCGAGCAACCCTTTCCCCACACGCATGGTCTCTTGCGTTCCGCCGATGTCGGACAGACCGCGCCAGTTGTTTGCCAGGGCATCCCAGGCTTTCAGGCCTCCATACGTGGAATAGACAATTCCATCTCGTCCGTAGAGGTACGTGCCGCACAGGTTGTTGGGACGGGGCAGCGGCTGCACGACGAACTCCCGTTGGCCATCGGCGGGCCGAACAAAGAACTGCAAGGCATGGCGGTCGGCACGATTGCGGGTGTTGTAGACATTCTGAAATCCGGCCCCGATGGTCAGTGACCCGTCTTCGCTGGTGACTTCAAACAGGGAACCGAAGTTCTGGCCAAGGTCCGGACCGCGATCCACCGTGATTTGAAATGTCGTGGTGCGCGCAGCCGGCTCGATCTTCACCGGCGCATACTTGGCGATCAGCGATTCACCGCCGCTGCGGATGTATTCCCAGTCTCCATCGCCGTCGAGATCGAGCAGTCGCTCTTCGATGGAGATCGGCGGCAGAATCAAACCCGTGTGTTCGAGGGCGATGCGGTCCTTCGCCGGACGATACACATAGCCCTGAAAGTTGTCGCCGAGTTGCGTCCCCACCACCACGACTTTGTCTCCATTGCCCAGCAAGTCCAACGACTGAAGTTGAGCATGAGAGTGTTTGAACGCCGGATGCGTGTGCCCCATGGTCTCCAATGGCTTCACCGGTGAGAGAATCGGCGTGTGATCGTTCGTTTTCCCCTCATTGCGCACTAAATAAATTCCGCTGCCGGGCTGGGGATCACTGCTGCCATAAGTCGCCCCTGCCAGGACCAGGTCGAGTCGGCCGTCGCCGTCCAGGTCCAACGGCGCGGCGACAACTCGATGATGCACACGGATCACCTCACCCGCGGAGTCCCGCAGCGGACCAAACGAACGGAACTCGAAACGATCGTTCTCTCCCAGCGGCTGTTCCAACCGTAACATATACAACCAACCTTTGTCGGTGCCAACGATCAGATGCTGTCGGCCGCTGCCGTCGTAATCCCACAACGCCGCGCGATGAAAGCCCCACTTGGTCAGGTGTTGAATATCGGTGTCGCCGTCCACCTGAAAGATGCCGTGTTGGTCGTGCAGGGGAAATCGTTGCGACGACAACTGCGGTTTCCCTGCCGTGTTCAGCAGTTCGCGAAACGACCATTGCGAATCGTTTTCCAGCAAGAACCGGCGACCCCGCGCGTCGGTCAGGATTTCGGTGAAGTTGTATCCCCGTGTCGGCACGTTGCGGCCGCTGATCCAGCGGTCAAACCGAAACTTCGGCTTGGCTCCGGGAACGCGCTGGTTCCGGCAAATCGCAAGGTCACATCCGCGCGAAATCAATAAGTCCGGCCACGGACCTTCGCCGTGAACTGCCAGCACCGCATGGTAGTTGTAGGCGTCGTACCCTTCCTCGGGCAGATTCTCGATGGCGACTTCACCCAGATCTTGGAAAACTGGTTCTCCGTTCGGGCCCGTTTTACCGCGCTGCAGATAGCGAATGTGATTGCCGTCCATGCCGCTGAGGACGATCAGATCATCCGTCTGTGTGTTGCCATTGCGGTACATGACGGGCCGCGAGGCGCCGCCCGGATAGCGGATGCCGTTTTCGGTCCCCTCACCAATCAGCAGGGTTTGTCCCCGCTCATCCGCCAGCAGATGCTGTGGCCGGGCAAACTGTTTGCCGTCTTTTTTCGCATAAGTGTTGCCCGCAAACACGGGCAAACCGTCCTTGGCGCCGACATGTGGTAAAAACCACAACTCGCCGCCCCAATCACCAATGATCAAGTCCGCCGACTTCGAGCCGGCCGGGCGATAAACCGTGGGATAGGTGTAATTGAAATCATCCGGCCACAACGACTCCGGCTTGTCCGACAGTCGATACTTCGGATTGACGAACGGGATATTAAACGGAACGCCCTCCGCAGTTTGTAACGGTCTTTGAGCAACTTCCAGCCGGAGATCGGGAAACTCGCCGACACGCTTCAGGCAAGAGATATTCCGTCCCGATAGCCTCTTCCCGTCCGTCTCCGTCCCAATCGACAGGCTCAATCATCAGGACCACATGACCGAGCTGATCGCACAGGCGAATCGGCTCTCCAATCGTCTGCAGATCTTGCGAGGGATACAGATACACGCCATCCCACAACCGGGCGATCAAGAGGTCTTGCGCATCGGGTGCAGACCAGGAGACAATATCCGCACTCACAATCGTGCCAAACGATAATCGGCCTTCATCCGTCCGCAATTCCGCGAGTGGGCCGAACTCAACCTTCGACTGGGCGAGACACAGGCCACAACCATTGATGATCGCCGTGACGACCAGCAGGCCCACCAACCAGCACGTGATACGCACTGGAAACTCCCGAAACAGGATTCGCCTAGTCATCATTCAGTTCCGAGAGGGCAAATGCGGGGAACAGGAAGACGCCAGAATAGTACCCGGTCTGTCCCAACGCCTCCTGAGACTGCAGGATTTTCATGCCGGCATCGATGCCGTGACGCAGCGACTCACGCAGGATGCGGCGATGCTCCTTGTTGCCTGTGAGCCGTGATTCATACGCGAGCGCTTCCGAGACATGGAAAGTGACTGACGAATAGGCCGGCGCAGGAGACTTCTGCGCATGACGGCAGGACGTCAAGTAGAACGATTTGTCCTGTTCGCTCCAGGTCTCCCGAATCACTTGATCGAGGCCGGTGGACAGCGCCTTGAGCAACTCAGGATCGCCAGTGATCCTGTGATAGCGTGCCAGCGCGGTTAATGTAAAACCCAGCATATACATATTGTTGCCGCGACAGCGTCCGGATTCGGCTTCGACCGAACAATGTCCGAAAGCCAACATCACGACCCAGCCTGTTTGCGAATCAAAATTGTCCTTCAGGACTCTCCATTGCTTGTGGGCAGCGTCCAGGTATTTCTTGTCACCGGTCGCTTCGTACGCGGCAAGTTCCAGATGCAGGGGCCAGCCCACCCAGCGAATGTGGTCGGTGTATAGAGTCGGACACAGGCTGGACATCGCGTCGCTGGCCAGCACGCCGACTTCACGTGCTCTTCGATCGCCGGTCAGCAGATAAGCGTCGAATACACCGCCGATCCAGACGTGGCCGTGGTCCCAGAAGCCGACTTGGGGCGCTCCCTTTTGCCTGAGTGGCGCCTCGTCTTCGTATTTCTCATTGACATACCGCGCATAGTACCCGCCCGTATGCCCGACGCTGTGCGCCCAGATCTGCCCTGGCTGCATGTTTATGGACCCCGGATACGCCTGGACCATCGGATTCACGGCATGAACGATGTCCACATCGATGTAGTGCTGAACTGCCTGTTCGGCGCGATCGAAGTAGCGGCGATCGCCCGTTCGAAGATACTGCAGAAACCAAATGCGGGAAGTGTCGTATTCCAGATTGCCCCACGAGTCCCAGTTCGTGTTGTACCAGTCGCCGTTGTTCAACATGCCATACTCGCGAAAGCGACCGCGGTCGGCCAGATGCTGGTCGAAAAACAAATTCATCCAATGGTCGTAGCCCCCAAAGCGACCGGGATCGGCAGGCGGAAAACGGCCCATTGCCTCCGTCGTGCCGATATATTCCGGCGCGCATTGCGCCAGGAGCGGCTTCTCGGTCGCTTCGAAAAACTCAGTGAGACGCGCCACGTCTGGCGCGCCCGGGAAGAAGGTCGCCCAGAGTTCGTGGGTGCGGGCCACGCCGATCTTGAAGGAATAGACGCCGCCGCGAAGGTAGTAGTACAGTTGACATTCCTCTTCCAGTGGTTTTTCGTCGTACTGACCACTGGGAAAATCAGGACAGATCTCGACCTGTAACATGCCGGGATTCTGCTGGAGTCCCTTCGGCCAGTTCTGCCAGAACTCGCGGAGGCCCACCGCCATTCCCGTGGTTGCATTTCCTTGCGCGATCCAGCCATGCGCCCGCTGACCGGCCGATCGCCCGTCGATTGCATACGAGCGGTCGTCGAGCTGAAACAATCGGCCGCCGCTCGAAAGTTTACCGTCCGTCACATACGTCACTTGCTCCGCGTCGCGCAGCGAGAATGTCAACGCGAGCGAATCGATTTTAGCCATTAACTCCGACTGGTAATCATTAATGAACGTGTAATGCATCTTCAGAAACGGCTGCCCGCGAAAGGCATGGATGCGTAGGACATAGCGAAACATCGTTCCTTGATGCGAAGCATGCTGCCCTTCCCAACGTACGCAAGCGCGCAGCGGTCCGTCCTGTTCGACGGTCGCCTGGGCGGTCGCTTGATCAGCCGTAAAGGTTTCGCCATCCGGAGTACGTAACATGATTCCGGCATTGGAGCTGCTTGTGACTCTCTCGTCCTCGGAGAACTCGCCATCCTGATTGCGATCGAGTCGAACGTCGTCCAGCAGTCGAAAGTGCTTAAGGGACAAGATCGACTGCATCGGTCCGGTGCGCAGCACGACGGAATCCTCGGAGGAAACGACACGTACACCGTCAGCCACGGGGGCGCGACGAACCGAACTACCGTGGCGAAGAGTCAGCAATTGCTTCTCATGAGGGCGCAGATCAACAGCAAAGTCCAGCAGCAACCATCGTACTGATCCATCGGCCCAACGAGATAGCACTTCAGTCTGGAGCGGCAACTGATCGCCGTTTGCCGCGAAGAGCGCCGTCGAGTCACCGTCCCACAGGACGCCCTGGCCAAATGGCACTCCCGACGTGACTGGCCAACCACGCCGTGCGTCCCCGGTCGGTTCTGTGACCGTGAGTACGATCGTGTGCGTCTCGTCACCGGCCGCCACCCCCGAGACGCGCGTCAGCATCACGAGCAAGAAAAGTTGGGTAGCCACCGTTGCGATCCGCATGGTCTTGGTTCCTTGGCGACGTGAAAGTGATGCCGTGTTTCGGCTCGCGATAAAGTGAAGTTTCAAGTCATCGCAGATCAAGGGTATTCAATCCGCACTTCGCCGAGCATGACGAAGCCTTCCGGCAGACGGCTACGCCAGACCGGGTAGTCCTTCTCGGGTCTCAGAAGGTGGGGATCGCCGCTCAGCGGTCCCATGGGTGCGACATCCAGCGGAAACAGCACCAGCAGGATATCCGCGTTGACGTCGCTGAGCACCGTTCGCAACGGAGTTCGGCCATAATAGTCCGCTCGATCGTGGCGGCTGCCCAGGCACGTCCAAGCCGACTCATCGGTCACCGCGGTGATCTTTTGTTCGGACCAATCCGGTGTGACCGTGATCGGCTGTCCGGTCAGCAGCCAGCCTGTGCAGATTCTACGGTGGACTCCCTGGCACAGCAGCAGGAGTTGCGTATCGCGCGCGAGCAGCTCACCCTTCAGCCGCAAAGTCAGTTCGGCTTTGGTGAAGTCCGTTCCGAAGCCGCTCTTGATAAAGCGGTTCTCGCCGCTGACTTCCCTCTGGTTCTCGCCGGGGCTGCCGCTGGTCAGCAACATGAACAGCAGGTGCATGTAACCGGCACCGGGCGGCGCATGGTTGTAGTCGATCCACCACGGGCTGCGCGAGATGACGCAGCTCTCGCCGCGTTCCAGCGGTTTAGGTCCGCGCGCGTTATCGATCCAGCCAAACCAGCCTCCGGGCCCGTCATCGAATGTTTCAATGTACGTCTTCATGGCATTCCTTTCTGTGATCCGATCGAATCGAGCCCCCAACGCTGCGGGCTGATTCCCGGTGCGCTGCGAGCCATGCTGTCGGGGCGATTCGGTATGTCGTATTCGATTCGGCGCGTATTGAGGCTGCGAAAAAACGGGCGAACTTCGGGCGGCAAGGATTCAACCCGCTCCGGGTCGTGGTCGGGAATGTCGCCGATGGGACCGGCCCATGCCGGTCGATAGGCGATGGCGAGCATCCGGCGATCGCTGTCGCTGTAGTTGGGATAGTTCGCGTGGAAAACCTTCTGGTTGATGATCACCGCCGAACCAGCCCGGCAGGTCACCAGCACTTCATCGTCATGCGACAAGTAGCGTTTGTACGGATTGCCGTCCGCGTGCAGCGACAGATGCGACCTCGGGATGACCTTGAAGGGGCTGCGCTCGGGAGTCAAGTCGTCGAGGTAATACAGCACTCGAACCAAACACGGAGCACTCGCCGCGAGACCGAAGATCTTCGAGCCGTACGGCTGCGCGTCGGTGTGGATTGCAATTCCCGGATGCCCCGGCTGAGACACCGCATACGCACACGACGTACAGATCAGTTCGTCGCCGAACAATGTCGTGAGGAACTCGATCATGGCAGGCAACGCGATGACTCGAATTGCCGTTGGCGAATCACTCCATTGGACGTTAGGACAGCCTCGCTGATATTCGCTGTAATCGACTGCGGTCGTCGGCAGCCGCGACAATTCGCCGCGAATCGCGTCCAGTTGACCCGCCGGGAACAGATCGGGGATCACAACGTAGCCGTCCAACTCGATCGAGCGAATCCGCTGTTCGACCGACAGCGACGCCCAATCCGTGTCGGCGTGGCGGGCTGAAGCGATGCTCGCCCGCGAGTTGGTAAAAGACACATCCATCGTAAGGCCTGCATTGGTTCAGATGTTCGGGATCTGCCTGGAGCACGGGAGACGGCAGGTATCATCCGGACACACTGGTGGCCGCCGCGATCCGCCACACCCCACGAGAGTTGGACGCGGTCCCATCGCACGCTTCGTAGAACATGCGATAGCAGGGGGCCTCAGTCGCTGTTCCCGGAAGACGAATGAGGCACATCTCCGACGACTTCGCGGCGTCCCAGCCGCCAGGACCCGGCGCGATGACGGGATCGGAATCCTTCTTCCAGTTTAGTCCGTCTGACGAGATCGCCCGCAAAATGTCCGCACGGGAGGCTCGACAGTACCCGGCATAGTACATCACGTAGCCGGCACCCGCCACGCGGACAATCTCAGGGGCGAACGCACAGAGCGTGTCGTATGCTCCGTCCTGAGCGACTCTCAGACCGGGTTCCGGATGGAACGTAAGTCCGTCACTCGATACGAGGCTGATGATTCCTTGTCCTCGATCGAAGAGATACATCCGGCAACGTCCGTCGTCCAGAAAGACGATGCGCGGAGCAGCGTAGTTGTGCCCCTTCGATTCCACACGGACTCCGGGATCCACTCTCCACATCAGCCCGTCCGAAGAGGTCGCGCTGCGAATCGAATTCGTCACCGCCTGTGATCCCGCGCAGCACTCAAAGTACATTCGCAGTTGGCGTCCATCACCGACGGGAACGACCTCGGATGACACGACTCGGAAGTCACCCGCACCCCCTTCCTGGGGCGCTAGCCTGACGCCTGGTTCGGGAACCCACACATCGCCATCCTGCGAGCGGGCACTCAAGATGCGGGTTGAAGCGTTGTCGTAGTCGTTCGCGCCGGCGGGGAAGCCGGGGCGCGGAAGCATCTGCGAGTAGTACATGCGGTAGCCACCGCCGGACAGTGCGATCACGCGCGGTGACACCACACCACACAGGCCGGTGCGACGATCTTCGCGGGGCCAGGTGGCTTCGGGAAGGGGACTGGTGTCCGAGTCTGGCGGTGCGTCGATTGCCACCGCCGCCTCCTTCGCCCACAGCTTTCCCGGGTCCGCAACGACCGTATGCACACGCGGCGAGGCCGCTGTGCCATTCGAAAGGTCAATCACCGCCGTCGCTCCTCAGGTCTTGAGGCCCATTGCACTGTGTTGTTCACGTGCCGATGCAGAGTATCGGGCGAAGCCCGTCTCGTCACGCTGGCACGAGTCCCCTCGAAACACCATGGCGAATGACCGCCGATCGCGGGTCTGCGATAAATTCGCATCCGCCCGGTGGATTGTCATTCCATGATGCACGGCGACGTCGCCCGGCTGCATGACCGCGGCCACCTCGCGGTTGAAATCATCGGTGGTATAGTCCATGATTCCCTGCGAAAACCCCAGGATCTGGGATTTGGCATGCTTTCGATAGCCGCGCGTATGTGATCCATCGACGTAGCGCAGACAGCCGTTCTCCGCATCCACGGGATCGAGTGCCATCCACATTGTCAGCACATTCGTCGGCTCCAGGCAGAAGTAGTAGTTGTCCTGATGCGGCGGCGTCACATGATGGGTGGCGGGTGGCTTGTTGAACCATTCCGGTTGATCGGCCGCAGCGGGCTCGCCTCCCATTCGCTGCATCTGCTTGAGCGTCTCCGGGCGGGACCGATCCTGATAAAAGGCGTCGGCATCCGGAAGACCGGGGACCACGTCTCGAATGTAGCGGTCCAGATTCTCCTTCAGTTTGGTGAAGTCCGGGGCCCCCAGCAACTGGCGGACGATGACGAAGCCATGCTGGTCGTAGTGCCGTTTCTCAAGTTCAAAGGTCAACGGGCAGTCCTTTCCAGTAAATCGGCCACCGAGCTCTGGCCATGGTTGACGTTGAGATTCGCTGCGATCGGGACTGGTGCCATGCGGCCCATTTTGTCTCCGACGCGATTAAATCCTACTTATTGACCGTATCGATTTCAATGTGGTACATTGCGACACCGCAGGAGACATTCCATGGAAGCTGCCGTTCCCCGCTCACGACCCGCAACTCAAGTTCGGGAGCTTGCTCGGAAGATCCGCCACCGGATTCAAACGGCGCGGTTGACCGACGGCTCGTTCTTTATGACCGAGGCCCAGCTCGCCGCCGAGTATGGTGCGTCGCGGACCGTCACGCGCGAGGCGGTCAGCCGTTTGCAGGCACTGGGAATCCTCGAAGGGCGCAAGCGGAAGGGGCTGATCGTTCGCCGCCCCGACCCATTGCGGTTGTTTCAGAACAGCTTGCCCTCGCTGATGAACTCGCCGGACGACTGGCGAGACCTCGCTCAGCTTCGGTACGCGCTCGAAGTCGGGGCGATCGAATTGGCGATTCGCGCCGCCACCGACCAGCAGATTGACCGGCTCGGCCAGATCGAGCGTGAGCTCGAGCAAGCGGTTCTGGAAGACATGGCATCGGCAAGCGCGATCGAGTTGGATGTGAAGTTCCACTCGTTGATACTCGAAATGACCGGCTCGCGGCTGATCGCCGGGATGCAGCAGGTGCTGGTGCAATTCTTCCAGACTTCGCCGCGTTCAAATCCGACCCTGGCTTCGGCCGAACGCATTTGCTGGGAGCATCGCGAATTGCTCGATGCCATCCGTGACCGCGACGTCGAGCGGGCTCGCGCCATGATTCGTGTGCAGATCCGCTCGACGTTGGACGCCGCCGATCAAGCCGCCGTCTTTACGCCAACCACAGAAACAGGGGACTGACCATGTTGCGAGTTCTTGGCTACGAAAAGCGATTGTGCGATGGGATCACGCGCCGCGAACTGATGCGCGTCGGCGGGCTGTCGTTGTTTGGCGGGTTGAACTGGTCGCGGGCCGCTCAAGCGGCGGACAGCGGCGTAGCAACTCGCGGCCCGGCGAAGTCCGTCATCATGTTCAATCTGCTTGGCGGTCCGTCGCATATCGACATGGTCGATTTGAAGCCGCAGGCCGCGGTCGAAATTCGCGGCGAGTTTCATCCCATCGCGACAACAGTCCCCGGACTGTCGATCTGCGAACACCTGCCAAAGCTCGCGCAGTGGATGCACCGGGCGACGTTGATTCGCACTTTCAGCCACATGTTCAACTCGCACGATCCGCTGCCGTTCATGACCGGCTTCACGGATGGCAATCCGTTGGCTCAAGCAATGCCGACCGATCCGCCGGACATCGGCGGGATCTGCCAGTACCTGGGGCTGGGGCCAAGCGACTTGCCGGGCGCCGTCTGCATGCCGTGTTTCCCTGGTTCCGGACAAAACGGATGGCGGCGGCGAGGTCCGTACGGCGGATTCCTGGGCAAGCAGTACGACCCGCTGTTCACGCTCTGCAAACCAACCTTTGGTCGCGAGCCGAAGGTTCAGCACTATGACCCGGTCATGCCTCTGGGCGAGCCGTTCCCGCCGACGGCCGACGCTTTGCCCGACATGACCGTAGAGCGGCTGGATCGGCGACGATCTCTGATTTCGCAAATCGATGGCGAATTCGCCAGTACACAGTCGTCGCGAGCGGTTGCCACGATGAGCGACGCGCAACGCCGCGCCTTCCTGATACTGACGTCGAGCCGCACACGCGATGCCTTTGATCTCAGTCTGGAACCTGCCGCGATCCGTGAAGCCTACGGCCGCAACCTCGTCGGCGCGAGCCTGCTCGTCGCGCGGCGGCTGGTGGAATCTGGCGTCCCGTTCGTCAGCGTGCATCAAGAGATCTTCGACCATTACGGTCACGCCTACGACATGCACTCGAACAACTTCGGCATGTTGAAGAACCTGAATCTGCCGCTGCTCGATCAAGTCATCCCCGCGCTGCTGCACGATCTCGATTCGCGCGGACTGCTCGATTCGACATTGGTTGTCGTCATGGGCGAGATGGGCCGAACGCCGAAGGTCAACGCCAGCGCCGGCCGCGATCACTGGCCTCAATGCGGATTCAGTTTGCTGTTCGGCGGAGGCGTGAAGCAAGGATTGGTCCACGGCTCGACCGATGCGATTGGTGCTTACCCGTCGTCGCATCCGGTTTCCCCCGCCGACTTGGTCGCCACGATTTATCAGTTGATGGGCATA
>JAPLOC010000882.1:0-6710 GCA_026692825.1 Planctomycetota bacterium
ATTTGTCGAGTTGCCCCCATCCGCGCAAATGATTGGCTGCCTTCGCCGAGTTACGGAGCACAAAGAACCGCTCTGCGAGTTCTTTCCAATTCACGTTCGGTTGCCGCAATGGCGACGTCGCTTCCGCTCCAGGCAGACTTCTCGTTAGACTCTCTTCGACAGCCGCGAGTCCCAGCACCGCCCACTGCAATGCCAGTCGTTCGACTCTTTCGGCCGGAATGGTGGCTGCTTCGTCTCTCGAGTTTGTCGTGGACGTGGTGTTCTTCGTCCCCTTGCCGGACGAAACCCCACTTGAAAGATCCGGATCCGTATGCGCAACCTCCGACGATGCGGTTGAGTTGAGAACGGAGTTTTGAATCGCCCACCAGTCATTCAAGAATCGCGACGTTTCGACGAATGTAGGCAGCGGAGGAATCGGCCAGGGATACGCCGCCACCTCCCCCTCGGATCCCACCCACGACAAGCGCACGGGACGTTCTGACGTCAACTCGGGGAACTCTCCGATCGTCTGCGTTTCCGCGTTGAAGAGTTCAAAAAGGTCGTGCCGCAGCACTCCGGAACAGCGCGTCGCCTCGGATTCCACCGGAATTGCGCCCGGGGTCGACGAACTCACTTCGTCGGTGGCATGCGGTCGCGCCGCGACACGCAGGTCGAATTGAGGCACACCCGAACCGGCCCACAACGCCGTAAACCGCAATCGGGGGTGGTATGTCGTGGCGGGGTAGTTGTCGTTATCAAATTTTACCTCGATCGCGGCATCTGCGATCTCCAAATCACGCTCGTACGCCGGTTCATCGTCGGGAAATCGCGTACAGCGACCCAGCCCTTCTCTCTCGAGGCGTCGCCGTTCGTCGGCCGAAAGATGGGGATCGGCGTCCACGGCCCGCGCCCAGTGTTTCGACAATAATTCTTGGATGCTACGCGCCGCTTGCGGAGTAGCCCCCGTGTCACCCGTACCGTTACGTGGCGGCAGCATTTCCAGCATGTGCCGCAGCTCAATCCACACATCGGCCAGGCGCCTTGCATGCACCTGGTACATTCCCAGGCCGCAATACTGAGCCCAATTGAAGTCACACGCCGAGGCGACATTCCGCAACGCGGCGAAGTCGGCGGATTCCTCGCGGCTCCCTGAAACGAGGGCCGCCAGCGTCGGAAAACGGCAGGTCTTTCCCTCCTTGGTCCACAACGGAATCCGCCGAAACAATTCCTCCAGCGGAGCCGATTTTCCGGCTTGCGAATCGCCTTGGGTACGGGCGTCCGTACTGTTGCGGAGTCCCAGAGGGCGAAATTCGAGCACGTCGGCGAGCGATAGCTTCGGCAAATCGACGCGCGCATGGGGAGGGATCATCTTCCGAACGTTCGCCGCCGAGACCGCCGCCAAGTCGTTCTGCAGTGTTTTTTTCGAAAGCGTCAACAGCCCATCCCCCTCCTTATGCACTTTCCCGAAGTCGGCCGCGATCTGCAGTTTAAAGATCGACTCGACCAGGTCGTACTGTCCCATCAGCAGAAAGAACAACTCCCGCGGCGGCGAGAATGTTCTCAGCAAACGCAAGAGTTCCAGGCAGCGGTGCGGATTCAAATCCACATCGTCGATAGGCACAATAAACAACAACTGACCGTCGCCCGATTTGACCCGCGAAGAGCGCTTCAGTGTTTCACGCAAGGTTTTTGACAGGTCGGAAAGTACCTGCTCCAGATCGCGCACCATCCCCAGGCGGTTGTCTTCCTCGGCCATCACCGCCTCGGCGAATTGATCGGGGTCGAGATTCCCCATTCGAACACGGAGGTTGCTGTCGAGCGCCTTCGCGACCCGCTGCTGAAAAATCTTCAGCCGCCGGGCTTCTCGATTGTCGGCCGGGTCGTCGGCGAGCAGGCCGCGAGGAGCGTCAAAGTCCTGCGTATAGTCTTGAGCGGCTCGATAGACGCGTGCCAAGATCGCCGCCAGCAACGGAGTATTGGGAGGCAGTGCTTCCATGTCGAGTGGCTGGACGGGAATGACTTGATTGTGAAGGTCGGTCGCCAGTTGTTTGACGGTTTTGAATCGCCCTTGATCGATGTCATCACCCGGCTGGCCTTCTTTGAATGCGTCGGGTTCGTCGATCGCGCCGACCAAGGTGGTCATCAAGGTCGTTTTGCCGGTCCCCCGGAAGCCGTTGATGAAGGCGAGTCGGGTTTTCGTTTCGGCGAACAGCCAGGGGAGGCGTTTCTGAGGGCGTTGGCTGTCGTCGCCAGCGTTTTTGCCAACCGCTTCACGCAACATGTTCAGCAGGTGTTCCAGCCCCTTTTTTTGGTACTCGGTCAACCGATCCCAATGCTCGATCGGTTGGGCTTCGGGTCGCAGGTACAGCAATTCTGATTCGTCGGAAGCCACACGCCACCTCGGTCGATCGTCTAACACGTCTGAAGAGGGCCGCCTCGCGTAGCGGGGCGGCTTGTCCGGAATCTGTCAATCAGCCACCGTAACGGCTGCGACCAGGGGCGTGCAATTCCGGATTCCTTGTCGGCTGACAGACGGCCGGATGTATTACCGCGCAATCGTCGAAACCGTCAGGACCGGACCCCGGCTGTCTCACCGCGCACGGCGGTTGATAGGAAATCTCTCAGGTTTCCTCTTCCCCGTCCTGTTCGGGCAAGCCACATGCGATCACCCGGGGAGTGCCACCTCACGTCCCGCGAGCTTCAGGAAATCGTCGAGCTTGGAGATCCCGTCTGCCATGTGCATCGGCCGGCGGCCTTTGGCTTGGAATTGAGGGTGAAGCCCGTCACGTTGAGAGTCAATCTGTCATGTTCGGTCCGCAGCGGTCCCGGTGTCGATTGCGGTCGGGTTGGAGAGGACTTCCAGGACGGAAGCGGACGTCGCGGTCTGTTTATCATTGAGGCGTCGGGGTCCTGCCGGAATCCGCGTGATAACGGAAACTGCCACGTGCGGAACGAGTTCGAGGTTTCGACGGAAACGGAATCGTGTTGCTGGTACACGGCGGTGCGACAATGATCGGACTTGAGAAGAAACGGGACGGAATGCGCGTTTGCTGGCCGCCAGTCAATTGGCCGATGGGGGGATTTTCCGTTTGAATCGGATTCAAGAATCCGGCGCATTGTTCGACGTCGATGCTGAGGATACGTGCTGGTTCGGTCGCAGTTCCGACCCGCTGCCTGGCCCTCATTCCGACGCGCAAGCGAATCGATTCGAATTCCGCCCCATGACCTACCGCCCCGTCCGTTCGTGGATCGCCAATCGGATCGCCCGTCACTGTGTACTGCCGATCATGTATCGGCGGCAGGTGTTGGCGTTTGAGAATCGGTGTCAAAACGCCCGGCGGGTGCAATTGGATTTGCTTTCAAAAATTGTGCGGTTCGGCTCCGACAGCGCGTTCGGGGCTGACTTCGGGCTGAAACGAATTCGAACGGTCGCCAACTTTCGGCATCAGCTTCCCATCGCCGGTTATGACCACTTCGCCCCGTACATCAACCGGGTCGCCAATGGCGAAACGACCGCGATGTTTCCCTCGGGGGAGTCAATTCTCACGTTCATCCAGACCAGCGCCACCACCGGGAACCCAAAGATCTTCCCCGCCAACAAGTCGTGGTTTCAATTGTATCAGCGGGGGTGGGATGTGTGGGGGGTGAAGGCGTTCATCGATCATCCGGAAATGTTTGGACTGCCGATCTTGCAATTGGGATCTGTCTGGAAACTGGGCGAAACCCCCGCCGGCCACAACATCGCCGTCAGCAGCGCGATGATTGAACGGTACCAGAGTCCGTTCATCAAAAAGCACTACGCGCTCCCACCGGAAGTCCCGATGCTGAAGGACTCGGAAGCGCGTGGCTACGCGGTCGCAAGGTTCGCAGCCATGGGACCGATTGGCTTGATGAGTACAGTCACCCCCTCGTGGTTTCTGCGGGTCGCGGAGTGCATTCGTCAATTCTCTCAGGAATTGATTCGCGACCTGTACCAGGGAACGATCGACCAAAAATTCTCCATTCCGCCCGACCTGCGGCGCGCCTTGGAGTGGAAAGGGCGGAAGCCGCTCAAAAAGCGGGCCAGAGAACTGGAACAGATCCTGACAAAAACCGGAACCCTGTTGCCGCGTGATCTGTGGACGCCGTCGTTGATTTCGTGTTGGCTGGGGGGAACGGTCGGACACGCCTCGAAGCAGATTCCCGGGCTGTTTGGCAATGTCCCGATGCGCGACCAGGGATTGCTCACTTCCGAAGGTCGCCACACGGTGCCAATGGAAGATGGCATCCCCCAGGGGGTGCTGGCGATCGATGCGAACTATTACGAGTTCATCCCAGTTGACGAAACCGGTTCCGTGGACCCGGTCGTGTTGGAGATGCACGAACTCGAGGTCGGTCGGAATTACCGGTTGATCTTCAGCACCATGGGGGGGCTGTACCGTTATGACATTGGGGACATTGTCCAGTGCGTCGGGTATCGCGGTGAGGCACCCGTCATCGAATTCCTGCAGAAAGACGGCAGTTATTGCGATCTGGAAGGGGAAAAACTGTCGGCTCACACGGTGTGCGACGCCATCGCGCATGCCGAGCGTGTCGCCGGGATGTCGCTGGCCTGTTTCACTCTGGCCCCCATGCGTCGCGCCGGGGAACTGCCCCGCTATGCGTTGGTGGTTGAGCAACGGGAAGCGCCCGACGTCGACCGCGCGCTGGCACTCGTCCGCGCGATGGACGACGAATTGCGGCGGACCGTACTGGTCTACGGCGCGACCCGTTTGAACCGGATCCTGGGTTCTCCCCTGCTGGTTCGGATCGCGTCGGGAGAGTGGCAACGCCAGATCTCCCGAGAGGTGACCAGTCGCGGTGCCAGCGACACTCAGTACAAACACAAGCCGCTGGTCGCGGATTTGAGTTTTCTTGACCGGTTGAAGATCGTGGATATCACCGATTCGGGAACGCAGTCCAGTGACCGGAGGGCCGCGTGAGAAACTTGTGCGGCAGGTGCGATTGAGGGACGGTAGCGTGGATTCTAACAACGGCCCGTTTGAAGGCTAAATTGGGTACCACGGCCAGCGAACGCAGCGAGTGGGCAGTGAAGCCGAACCGCGGAATGTGGTTGTGCAGCTATGAGAGTGCATACGACTGACGGAAAGAATTTGACAGGATGAAGAGGATGAAAGAGATGAACAGGATGGAGTTGCCTGCCATTCCTGCTCTCTGGAAAAGTGAATGAAATCAAAAACCTCTCAATCCACAAAGTTGACTGTCGCCTCAGCAATCCTGTCCATCCTTTTCATCCCGTTCATCCTGTCTAGAATTCAACGGCCCGCGCGAAACCCTGGAGAGAGTCGCGCGGAGTAAATTCCAAGTTACGTCACTTTGGCAATTTTGGAATCGGGCTCTGTCTCGGCAGTGTCAGCATCAAACAGCCCGCCGTCGCCAGTGAAACGCCCAGATAGAGCCAAGGACCTTTGTAGCTGCCGGTCAGATCTTTGAAATAGCCGGTCAGGTACGGGCCAACAAATCCCCCCACGTTACCAAACGAATTGATGAGGCCGATCGCGCCAGCGGCCGCTGGTCCAGAAAGAAACGTCGTCGGGTACGACCACCAGACGCCGAACGGCGCGTAGACCCCGACAATCGCCAGGCAGAGGCAGCAATACGCCACGGTTGGTTCCGTCGTCACCGCGCCAACGAGCATGCCGGCGGCTCCCAGAAACAGTCCGACTGCGCCATGCCAGCGTTTTTCGCCGGTCTTCGCCGAGTTGTGACCGATCCAGACCATCAGCGCCAAAGACGCCAGCATGGGGGGGACGATCATCCAGCTCACCTTCAGGTCAGACCAGCCGGACGACTCCTTCAGCACCGAGGGGATCCAAAATGTCGCCCCCCAGAATCCGGTGATCCACAGAAAGTAGGTGAGCGAGAGCTTCAGCACTTCGGGGTCGGCGAGTGTCTGCCAGACGGTCAGGCGTTTCTGCCCGACGGCGGCGGCGGTCTCGGCCTGATAGCGCTCGGTGAGCAGCTCTCGTTCCTCTTCCGTCAGCCAACGGGCCTCCCGGGGAGAGTCGGCCATCCACCAGACAATGATGAACGCGAAAACGATCGCCGGCAGCGCTTCGACCAGAAACAGTCCCTGCCATCCCTTGAGTCCAAACAAGGGGACACCCAACAACCAGCCCCCCAGCGGACTGCCGACGATGGTGGCGATTTGCAAAGACGTCAGCAGCACCGCGATTGCCCGCGGACGGTCCTGCACGCTGAACCATCGGGGGATACACGACGCGTAGATGACCGGGTATAGACTCGCCTCAGCGACTCCCAGTAGAAACCGCACGACGTAAAACTGCCCTTCCGTCGAGACAAACGCCATCAATCCCGAGAGAATTCCCCACGAGAGCATGATCCGGGCGAGCCACCACTTGGGGCTGTAACGCTCGGCAATCAGCGCACCGGGGATTTCAAACAGAACGTAGCCGGCGAAGAAGATCCCCGCTCCCAGTCCAACCACGCTCTGGCTGAATTGGAGATCGGCCATCATCGTCAGCTTGGCGTAGCTCAAATTCACGCGATCCAGAAACGCGATGATCGACGTGATGAACAACGGCAAGACGATGTTGGCGTAAGCCTTCCGCTTCGCGCTCGCCTCCACGTCGGTACGCGGCACCGACGGGAAACCCCGTTCTCCGCGCGGGTCGCCAGACAGATTTTCTGAGTTCGCAGGGGGGGAGGACATGTCGCTGACCGGGCGTCGA
>JAPLOC010000882.1:6742-10263 GCA_026692825.1 Planctomycetota bacterium
GCACACACCGGGCCGCCGTTCGCGTTTGTGCGATGACGGCCCGGGTGTGGTCGACACACTTATAGCGACTCGCGTCCCGCACGCGAAATCAGTCTGGGGACTGACCGTGGGGAGTGGGGAGGCAATGGGCGAAGAACTGGGGGCAGTTCGCAGGGGGCTGACGCCGCCCCGCTCGCCAGATCGGTTTGTTAGGGGTTAGGGGACGCCATTAGGGTCTCCCTCGCCCGTCCGCTCGTTCGACGCGGCCATCCCGCGATCGACTTGCGTTCGCCCCTGCTCTTCCGGCACATCGCGATCCTCTTCGAGTGTTCGCGAGCCGAAATTGCCAAGCCCTTCATCCGGCCGGCCACGTCGCCGCCAGCGTTCACCACGTCCACCATGCCGAGACATTCGCATCACTCCCATCTGTTCCGAAGTCGAGATGATTGTCACCGCTCATGCAGACTCAACCGGTTCCCTGCGAGTGCAAGTTTCGCACTGATGTGAAGGAAATTCAAGAGGAATTTTTGGATTTTTCATCGCGAGAATGAAATTGCATAATCAATCCGCCCTCCATTGCGGATCAGGTTTTTCGGGCCAGCGTGTGATCCTCTGAATCACCTCCCAGCGCTTGCGAAATCCGTTGTTCAAGCTCCGCCACTGTCAGCCCCGTCACCAGGAATCGCTTCTGGCTGTTTGTCTCTCCCGAGAGCAGTTCGATCTGCGAGCGCTTCAACTTTAAGTCGGCCGCCAGGACTTCAATCAGCGCCTTGTTCGCCTTCCCCTTTTCCGGGGCCTGGGTCACCGCCACTTTGAGTCGGCCGGCGTGTTCTCCCACGACGCCGTTCTTTTTCGCGCCGGGCTGCGCCTGCACGGGCAGAATCAAGCCGTTGGCCGACTCCTGCAGCTCAATCACGCGAAGACTTCGTCGAGAATCTGACCTTCGTTCACTGTCGGTCGTTCAGGACGCCCCTGATGGGGATAGATCAGTCGGGTGTGATCGAGTCCCATCAATTCCAGAATGGTCGCGTGCAAATCGCGGACATGAGCCCGTCGTTCCACCGCCTTCAATCCGAAATCGTCGGTCGCGCCGATCACCTGGCCCCCTTTGACCCCGCCTCCCGCGAACCACATCGAGAACCCGTGCGGGTCGTGGTCCCGGCCATCCCCCTTTTCTGACATCGGCGTTCGTCCGAATTCGCCCCCCCAGATCACCAGCGTCTGATCGAGCAGCCCGCGCTGTTTCAGATCCTTGAGCAATGCCGCGATCGGCTGATCGGTCGATTTGCACAGCCGACCGTGATTGTCTTCGATCTTTGTGTGCGCGTCCCACTGGCTCCCTGAACCTGAATAGAGCTGCACAAATCGAACTCCCCGTTCCACCATTCGCCGCGCCAGAAGACAGTTGCGCCCGAACGCCGCCGTCGCCTTGTTGTTCAAGCCGTACGAGTCCTGAGTCTCGGCGGTCTCCTGCGTCAAATCGACCGCCGCCGGCGCTTCCGCCTGCATGCGAAACGCCAGTTCGTACGACGCGATCCGGGCTTCGAGTTCCGAATCCCCCGCCCGTGTTCGCAAATGCCGGCGATTCACTTCGTTGATGAAGTCGAGTTTGGACCGCTGCTGAAGTCCGTCGATCTCCGCGGGGGGCGACAGATGCAGCACCGGGGTCTGGCCGTTGCGGAACCGTGTCCCCTGGTACGTCGCGGGCATGAACCCGGTTCCCCACACCCGGTTTCCTCCCGGGGGTTCCTTCTCGTTGTCGAGAAGGACGACGAAGCCCGGAAGGTTCTCGTTTTCGCTTCCCAGACCGTACCCGACCCAGGCCCCCAAACTGGGACGCCCCGCCAGTATCGAACCCGTATTCATCTGGCAGACGCTGCCGACATGATTGAGGCCATCGGCCCAACACGAACGGATCACGCACAGGTCGTCGGCATGTTCCCCCACATGCGCGTACCAGTCGGAAATCTCCAGCCCGCTTTCGCCGTACTGCTTCCACTTTCGCTGGCTGGCGAGGACCGGGTTTTCCGAAACGCCCATCGGGGTGATGACCCGCTCAATCGTCTTTGGCAAGGGCTGACCGGCGAACTCATTGATCGCCGGCTTGCGATCGAACGTGTCCAGGTGGCTGGGGCCGCCATCCATGAACAGAAAAATCACGCTGCGAGCCGTGGGTGACAGATGGCCCGATCGCGCCCGCATGGGATTGGGAGCCCCGCCCGGCCCCCCCTGCCCTTCTGGAAAACCGCCTGCCGCCAGTCCGTCTTGAACCAGCAGACTGTGCAGGGCGAGCGCGCCAAACCCCGCGCCGGTGCGGGTCAAAAACTCCCGTCGGCTGGCGACGGTTTCATAGTGCCGGGAGGAAGCGTCAAACATCGCGGCGATTTCTGGAGCGACAACGAAGGACGGGGGAGACCAGTTGGTCATCATATCGGCAAACCCCAGCGAGAATCCACCGGTGAATCGGGTTCCATTATTCCGAACGCAGAACCCATTGAGACATCGCGCGCTCAAGACCCCTGCCCGCTTGACGGACAGGAACCTGAGTCGCGATCGAGGCGTGTCGAGTTTTACTTCGCACGGCCGGAAATGAGACAATTTCGGGGAGCCGCAGCTCCACAAAAATTTCTCAACGCGGACCGCACGGAGCATAGAAACCCGTCTCCTTCACCTGCCGAGTGAGCCGGCAAGGGGTCGCTCAAAAAATGTCGCGTATTCAGCCGCGTGGAAAATAGACAAATCCGCCGCTTCGGCGACTCCCAATTGGATACCCCGACCATTTTCACGAGAGATCGCATGTCCACTGCGGTTCAAGATTCCCCCCCGGCGTCCGTTCCGATTGCCGGCAATCCCGCTCCCAGACTTTTGGCCGCCGGGATTGACGTGACTGAGATTTCCAAACGGCCGTTACCGGCGGAAATCTGGCAAGCGATCGAAAGAGCGGCACTTTCCGGGCGAAACGGGTCGATTCGCTGGGAACTCTCGTGCATGTTGTATGAGTTCAGCCATCGACAATTGGACGAAGGAAAATCGTCGGAAGAAGTCACCGAGTGGCTCTGCGACCGCGACGTTCGCAGTCTGTTGTGGTCCCAACCGGAAGTTCGGTGCGCGGTCGCCGAAACCGCGCTGCCTCGGTCCCTGCTGCGATACGTCAACCGAGTGCGTCGGCGCTTGGGATGGCGGCTTCCCGGTTGGTGGAATCAGGACGACCGAGCCCACAGTGTTTCGGAGCTGTGCCTGGCGTACCACAGGCGGCTGAGTGCCGGCGAATCGGTCGATTCGCTGCAAAAGGTCAAATTCTCCACGGTCGCCAACGAACTCCGCCGGGGAATTCTGGTGCAAAGGTCTTGGATTTCCCGGGCATTTCGTAAATTTCGAATCGCGTGCGTCTGGGGAGTCGGCTTGGCGGTGATCACCTGGGTGACACTCTGGATTCGGCTCGTCATCGCGGTTCCGGGACGTACACAGGATGCGATTGATCGATTTGACGACGCGAATCGCCAAGTGGCCGAGGAGGACCGGGCGTGGCCCATCATTCGGGA
>JAPLOC010000883.1 GCA_026692825.1 Planctomycetota bacterium
CACCAGCCGCCTCACCACCGCACGAATGTTCTCGAAAAAGTCTGTGGTGAACTCGCTGGCGGAACGAGAATTCCTGGCAGTGTTTTCGACTATGGAATGGGTTTTCCGATCATCTCCGAACGCGTGGCAGACATGCTGGAAAAGTCCCGGCTGACGGCCTATTTGCTGGTTCCGGTTGAGATGACCGAAAACCTGAGCGAATGCGCGATCGCCCCGCGCCTGTTTGTTTTGTGGTTTACCGGGAACAAGTGCGAGCGAATTCGAACTGTCGACGGCGGAGTCAATTCGTGCAACCGTTGCAAGAGTTGCCCGATTGTCTGTCCGGGGTGTGGTCACATGTTCCTCAATTGTCCAACGTGTGGTGTACCGCTGGTGTCTATTGTTCCGATTGGGAATCGTGCTGTTCCCGATCTGCCAATCACTGTGGAGGGGATCTCGTACGCGGCCCAGGACATCCTCGATGGTACGCAGTATGACCGTTCCGATTTTGTGGGTGGCGGATTCGGAGACTACTATATTTCCCGAAATGCGCTGCAGTGGTTTGTTCGGAATCGGATCGCGCCGATCCGAGCGACTCCGGTCTTGCTAGCGGACTCGCGGGGCCCTGCGACTCCACATCCCTCTGGAGAGGGATGATGACGCCAATTTCCCGTCAGCATATCGCCCGACTTGCGGAATCGATGACTGCGGGGAATTCCCCATTTGACCGCTTTCCTGGATGCGATTCGAGGAACTTCGGTATACCAAGGCATTTGGAGATTGTTTTCTGGTTCGTGGCCACTTGGGGGGATAGCGGGTTGGCACGTCGGGGCGTGGAAATCTCATTGGCAATCGTTTCTCCCAACCGGCCTGTTTTGTTTTGGGGAAGATGTCTTCGGCAATCAATTGGCCCTTGTCGAAGGGTTCGAGAACACCGTCCTTTGGAACCACGAGAACGGGGAGTGCTTGAATCTTCTCGTTTCACCCTGAGAGCTATTGGGGGCCGGTGACACCCATCAGTTTCGCCCGGTCAGGTTGCCGTCGGGGTTCGCATCGACGACTGCGAGTGCATTACCTGACCCGTGTTACCAGCTACTCGTATCACCGGATCTGGCGACACCCATCCGTCGGATGTCTCATCAATAGTTGCAGATGTGTCTCCTGGTGGGTGTCACCGACTGCCGATTCCCAACTATTCGGTCACGACGCCAAATCGGGTCCACGTCGCGGCTGGCCAGTACTTGTATTGTACGTCGCCGAGCACGTCTCCAATGGCTACGAAGCCAATCGTACGACTGTCTCGCGAGTTGTTCCGGTTGTCGCCCAGCACGAAGCATGCCCCTTCCGGCACCGTTGTCTGGGGGTAGTCCGGCAATGGCTTCGTGTCAGCGGCGAAGAGAATCCGATAGCGGCGACTGGAATTGGTCTCCTCGAAAACTTCGCCCTTGATCTCGGGTGCCGCAGCCCCGAGCCTCGCCCTCGGCACCGGCTCGCGCGGCAACTTCTGCCCGTTGACGAACACCTCGTTGTCTTTCACCTCGACTGTGTCCCCGGGCAGCGCGATGATACGCTTGACCCACTTCATCCCCGGCTCCGATGGCACGCGAAACACCACCTCGTCGCCGCGGCGCACGAGGCGCCTGTGG
>JAPLOC010000884.1 GCA_026692825.1 Planctomycetota bacterium
ACCCGGCGGCTGACGCCGACCGGCTCGCAGTCCATGACATGCTTGGCGTTTGTGGGACCGATCGTCCCGTACTTCCACCACAACGCCGGCTGGGAGGGGCGTTACCAGAACGCCGCGCCGAGTCGCAACCTGCTTTCCAACATTCTGAACCGAGAAATCCAGAAATTCGCTGACGCTCGCGCGGGCATTTCGTCGCACTGTAGCTGCCGGGTTCAATGTTTCGCTGTTTTGCGACTTGAAAACGACGCGAAGCGGAAGTCCGAGTCCACGTTCTTTCACCATGAGGATCGGTTCCATGAAACTCTGTCAACACCGTTCGTTTTTCACTGTCGCCGCGTTAACCACGCTGCTGGGCGTCGGCCTTATGTGTCCCGCCGCCCGGGCCGGAGTCATCGTCGCGAACGCCGGTTTCGAGTCTCCCGCCACCCCCGCGAGCAACTCATCGGGTTACAGCCGTCCGTCGATCGCTGAACAGGGCGGGACTGGCTGGAGCTTCACGACTTTCGCGGGTATTTCGACCGAGGGAGGCGACTTTTTTGGGGGCGTGGTCTTTCCCGCTCCCGAGTGACACCAGGTTGCATTGATCCAGCAATTCGATGGATTGGGCAACGATCTGCAGAGTTTCAGCCAGACGATTGACGGGTTCGCCAACGGCATGTATCAGGTGAGTTTCGATGCTGCGGGACGCGAAGGCTACGGTCGCAATCCCTTCGTCGTCGACATTGATGGCGTTCAACTGACGTTCGCCGGTTCATCGATCGTTTCGCCCGCCGAGCTTTCGAGTACGCAGGGATATGCACACTTCATGAGTGACTCGCTGTCACTGACTGCGGGATCGCACACCCTGAGTTTCACTTCGTCCGCTCCGTGGGCTGGGGGAGACACCTCCTTCATCGACGCGGTGACCGTCAGTTCCGGTAGTCCCCTCAGTTCCGTCCCCGAGCCTTCGAGCATCGTATTCCTGGGAGCGGGCGCGTTCGTTCTGCTTGGACGTTACTGGTGCCGCAGGCGGAATCAAATTCCGTTCAACGCAATTTGAACGCCGGACACTGCGCCCGGAATTCTTGAATCGTCGACAACGACGCAGACCGGTTCGTCCGCCAGAGACACCCATGGGTCGCCCCTGGCGGGACGAGCAGGTCGGCGTCTTGTTTTGTTTCTTGGGCCTATTGTTTGGTCCGTCGTTTCTTTGCGATTGCGGATCGGCAGACCATGTCTATTTCGGCAACTACGAACACTCAACGGGAGTTGGAAAGACTCCTGGACTCGTCAACCCTTTGATCTTCAAGGGACGGTCAGCCTCAAGAACAATCACTACGTTCTTCACGTCCCTACGCCAAACTTTCACGTTTCCTATAAAGGTGTCGGATTTACGGTCGATGTCCCCGATTTGGACATCGGTCAATGAAGACCGCGTTGACGAGCCACACTCAACAAACGGCGGCGCGGGACCCATTGCGGTCTCGCGTCGTCGTTTCGTCTGCGCACTGTTCCGTCCCGGTTTCTGGCCCCCGCCACGAAGCTGTTGCGAAGTCGGCGGGAGCAAAAAGGGCGACATAGCGCGTTCTTGACTTGGAGACTCGCGTCGGCTACCACGCGAAGATGCCACGGACCGCTCGAGCCGCTGTTGGCAGCATGATCTATCGCGCATTGAATCGCGGGAATCGCCGCAAGACGGTGTTCCACAAGCCGGCGGACTTTGGCGCCTTTGTGGCGGCGATGCACGACGCCCCGCGTCGGAGTTCGGTCGATCTCTTCGGCGCGACGAGATCATCGTCATTTCGGCCACGACCGGGCACGTGTGGCAGGGAAGATTCAAGGCGTTTCCGTTGCAGGACGACAATCACCTGGCCACCGTGCTGCGGTACGTCGAGCGCAATCCCGTGCGTGCCGAATTGGTTGCTCGAGCCGAGCATTGGAAATGGCCGAGCCTTGGGTCTGTCGATCCGCTCGCGTCTTGGCCACAACCGGAGCGACGCCGCGGAGCGTCGTCGCGGCAAAATCGACAGACCCCCTGCCCGGCTGGTTGTCCGCTGATGACCGGCTGCTCTCACGGGGTACGCCGGTGCCGCGTGAGGCTGTGTGGTGGGAGCTTTGGCTCTTACGGTTCAAACTGAACCAATCCACCGGGTTCAGCGCCGGTGAACAACCCAGCCGGGAGTGTTGACGCGGATCGTGAACAGCGTCTTGCCGGCGGTGATAAAGAGCGTCCGCAGATCGTCGCCGCCGAACGTGACGTTGGTGAGAACATCTTCGGGAATGGAAATCATCCCGAGGAGTTCTCCCTGGGGGGTCACAATGTAGATTCCCGGGGCGATGTCGGTTGATTCGTGGGGGCCGCGGGCGTGGGCGATGCCAGCGGCGATGTAGAGATTGCCATCCTGAGCGACCGCCATCCCGTCTCCACCACGTCCGGGGGCGAAGTCGTAGACCTGCCGTTGTCCGCTCGCTTCCCCTTGTTCGCTTAGATCAAACGCCCAGATTTTGCGGTTGCCCCCCAACACCGGGCAACTGTCGACCACATAAAGTGTCTTCTCGTCCGGAGAGAGGGCAATGCCGTTGGGACGCTGGATCGCGGGCTGCGAGAGGATCTTTGTCACGCGGCCATCGACGTCAATCCGGTAGACCGACTCGTGCGTCAGCCGCATGGTTGTGCGATCGCCGTAACAGGGATCGGTGAAAAAGATCTGACCATTCGAGCGGGCGGCGATGTCGTTGGGAGCGTTGTAGGGCTGGCCCTCGAAACAGTCGGTCAGCACCTCGACGTGGCCAGTGGCGAGATCGGTGCGGGTGATCCGCCGCCGGCCACCCGGGCCGAATTCGTTTCCTTCGCACGACAGAAGTCGCCCCTGGGGATCGAACAGGTTCCCGTTGGTGCGTCCGCTGTCGGCGCGAAACACCGTGGTCTGCTTCGACCGGGGATCGAAGCAGAGGATGCGGTTGTTCCAAATGTCGGAAAAGAAGACCCGGCCGTCCGCATGGGCGGCGGGGCCTTCGAGGAACGCGACGGCGACGGCGGATTCAAGTTGTGCGGAGGGGGCGACGATCGGCATGGGACGACACGTGGGGGGAATGAAGGATTTGGAATGAGGCTTGTCGGTGGGGAGAGTTCGCCAAAGGTTATGGAGGTCGATCCAGTGAAGCGTCTGTACCAGACAGCCAACGCAAATCACGATGTGTGATCGCGCGGCTTGGAGAACTGGGCAGACGGACGGAAAGAACTTGACAGGATGAAGAGGATGAAAGGGATGAACAGGATGGATTCACTCGCCATTTCCGCTCGAGGGATAAGATCCAATTGCACTGAGTTCCGAGGCATCGTGTGCCTGGCTTCGCCAGCGGGAGATGTGGGTAACACTCAGGTCAAGACCCGTTCTACCAAGCAAACATCTCGTTTTCGGGCGAGTGGAGTATCATGGAGTCGTTGTCCTAACTGGGACGTTATTCCTTAACCGCAACATCTTCCCATCGCCCGCTCGCGGCGCTTCTCAGGGCCGCCAGGTTGACACCCAGGGTCTGTCTCCCTTCGGCCAGTGTGCAAGCCGGGGGCCGGATGCCGGCGACCGCATCGAGATATGCCTGTGCCTGGGCGATATAGACATCATCTCGCTCGCGGGGACCGAAATCGCGGTACTCCCATTCCGCCCCCGGCTGCGACATCCACATCAGGCGCTGGCGGTGCAGCTCACAGCGTACCGTCCCCCGCGCGCACACCACCTGCACGCTGATCTCGTTCGGAGCCTGGTATTGGTTGATGGCGTAACTGGCGAGAATCGACGGGCCGGCGGGCGGGGCGGGATCGGAATTCGACCACGCCGCCGGGCAGGCCTCATGACGCGCAAGCAGGTGGACCGTGTCTTCCACCTCGACGCCGGGCAGTGACTGATGGGCCGCGTCGCACACCAGTTTACGAATCGGCCCGACTAGCCATTCCCCCAGATTGAGCAGGTGGGTGATCGCGTCCTGAATCGCTCCGCCCCCCATCT
>JAPLOC010000885.1 GCA_026692825.1 Planctomycetota bacterium
CGCTGCCAGCCTGGAAACGGTGGATCGGATATTCGGTTGCGCCGCGGGGACGGTTGCTGCTGGACGCGGGTGCCCGGCGGGCGATTTCCCAGCGCGGGAAATCGCTGTTGCCGATCGGTGTCACCGGAGTGCAAGGGGAATTCCACAAAGGGGAACTGGTGGCGCTGGTCGATCCCGAGGGAATTGAATTCGCGCGCGGGCTGACGAACTACAACTCGCACGACGCCCGACGGATCGCCGGCCGTCGGACGGATGAGATTGAGATCGCACTGGGACACTTCAAGTACGAAGAGATCGTTCACGTCGACATCTCCGTCGCGATTCGGAAGGAAATCAGCATGTCTGCGGTCGAAACCAAGTTGACGATTCTGGCCCGGCGGTACGAAACGGGGGAGCCGGTGAAGGTCACCGTTTCCGCGGGCAAAGTCGAGCGTGTCGAGCCGGCTTGGCCGCGCGGTTCCGTTGACGACTGGCCCTGGATCGCCCCCGGGCTGTTCGATCTCCAGGTGAACGGTTACGGGGGGACATCGTTCACCGGGACTGATGTCACCCCGGAGCGCGCGGCGGCCGCCATTCGCAGTTACCTGGCACATGGCGTGGCACAAATCTGCCCGACGGTCGTCACCAATTCCTTCGAAAGTCTGGCGTGTGGTCTCGCCGCCGTTCACCAGGCCTGTTTACAAGATCCGGTCGTCGCGGCAATGGTTCCGGGTTGTCATCTCGAAGGGCCATACCTTTCGGGAGAAGACGGACCGCGAGGCGCGCATCCCCGGCAACACATTCGTCCAGCGGATTGGAGCGAGTTTCTGAGATTGCAGGAAGCCTCGGGGAACCGAATCTGTCTGGTGACGATCGCTCCCGAAGTGGAGGGTGCGGTGGAGTTCATTCGCAAGGCGGTCGCCGCCAATGTGACCATCGCGATCGGCCACACGGGAGCCGACAGTTCTCAAATCGCCGCCGCCGTCGACGCGGGAGCCCGTCTCAGTACCCCACATCCAGCTCCCCAGGCACCCGAATTACCTCTGGGATCAACTGGGTGAATCGCGACTGGCGGCGAGCATCATCACCGACGGACATCACCTGCCGGCGGCGGTCGTGCGTTCCATTGTGCGTGCCAAAGGGCTTGGAAACACCATCATCACGTGCGACGCATCGGGCTGGGCGGGATGCGCTCCCGGCAGGTATCAGACGAGTCTGGGGGATGTCGAAGTCCGCGCAGACGGCAAGATTGTCGTCGCGGGACAGGACCGGATTCTCGCCGGCTCGGGAGCGACGACGGAGGTCTGTGTCGCTCAAGCCGCCGCGTTTGCTTCCGCGAATATCGGCTGATGGCGGGCGACGCCGCCCATTTGTTCGTCTATCACCCGCCCACAGCGAAGTCACCCGCGTTTCGGATTCTGTCGACGGTCGTCGCGGGTCGGGTGGTGTGGGGGAAAATTCCTGTTCCGGCGTAACAACCCGTCCAGGATCAAACCCGTTTTGTTGCTTGTTTCGCGGACGGTCGGCACGGCGGGTGCTGAAGTGCGTAGTTGGGGCAAGAGGCGCGTGACGCTAGGTTTTTAAGGGATGGCCAATGCGTTCCATGAATTCAGCGCCGTCCTCTGCACGTCGGGGGAGGATGAAAGAACGCCAGGCACAACCTCCCACACTCCAAACGCCCCCGCTTGCGATCAGGGAATTCCCCGAATTATTGCGGCAGTCGCCGCAACGTCGCGCCGCGAATCGATGGTGTTCTTCCAGGTGAATTGATTTTGGACAGTTACTAATTGATCGGCGGACTGCGACTACTTCTTTCGTGGACGAAAAACCGACATCGAGCCTTTGACGACGGTCGCCCGTGTCGCCAGCCGGACGGCGAGCGAGAGGATGTAGTTGATCCAGCCCGAGACCACGTACTGTTTCCGTTTGTCAAACGCCGCCAGGCCCGTGCGGACGACAGTCTTCACATCCTGCGAGCGGTTTTTCTCGGCCCAGCCGGGCACTCCGGAAACATCGAAGAATTCCGTGCGTGTGGTCCCCGGGCAGAGAGTGGTGACGGTCACGCCGCGGGGACGCACCTCGGCCCACAGCGCCTCACTGAAGTGCAGCACATACGCCTTGGACGCGGCGTAAACCCCCATGTACCCCACAGGCTGAAACGCGACCACCGAACCGATATTGATCACCCCGCCATGACCACGGACCACTTGGTCCTTGACCACCAGCAGTGTCATTTCGGTGAGTGTGGAAACATTCAGGCGAATTAGTTCGAGAGCCCGATCGACTTCGGTTTCATCGATTCCGGAGACCATGCCGAAGCCCGCGTTGTTCACCAGGAGTTCGACTTCGATTCCCTTGGCCCGCACGTCGGCGAGAACTTTCGCCGGCTCGCCCGGTTTCGCCAGGTCGGAGACGATGATTTCGCACTTGGTCCCGTGCGCCACCTGCAATTCATTGGCGAGTTCCCGCAATCGCTGTTCCCGCCGGGCGACCAGCACCAGGTGCATTCCCCGGGCGGCGAGTTGTCGGGCGAACTCGGCACCAATGCCCGACGACGCCCCGGTGATCAGCCCCCAGTGGTCGGCGTACGCTTTCAACACGGTGGTGAGGTTCCTCAATGGAGAATCAGCCAGCCACAAACGACAATCGGATCTGGCCCGGATCTGGGGCCGAATGGTAGCAGATGTGAATTCCCCTTCCTAGAACCCGGAATACCGAGCATGCGATCACTGACCCGAGATGAGGTCCGCGCAGTCGATCAGACCGCCCTGGAGGAATTCGGCCTTCCGGGAATCGTGCTGATGGAAAACGCCGGCCGGGGGGCGGCCTACATGGTGTTCGAGCTGGGAATCACAGGCAAAGTTCTGATTTGCGCCGGCAAAGGGAATAACGGTGGCGACGGGTTTGTCATCGCCCGGCACCTCGATCTGTGGGGTGTGGTGGTTGAGGTCGTACTGAGCTGTGAACCGGCGGAATTGACAGGCGATGCCGCCGTCAATTGCCGGGTCGCACAAGCGGCTGGGATTCCGATTCGTGTCTGGAATCGAAACGTGGCGCCGGCAGATTTTGCAGAATCCCTGTCGGAGTGCGACTGGATTGTCGACGCGCTGCTGGGGACAGGAGCGCGGGGCGCTCCCCGCGAGCCGATCGCTTCAATGATCCAGGCGATAAACGCGTCACAGCGCCGGGTGTTCGCGGTCGACATTCCTTCCGGCCTCGATTGCGACACCGGTCGAGCTGAAGGGGTGTGCATCCGGGCGACTGCGACCGCCACATTTGTCGCCCCCAAGCTCGGATTCTCCGCTCCGGACGCGGAGCAGTTCACTGGGTCGATTTACGTGATCGACATTGGGATCCCGCGTCGGTTGAGAGATCGGGTTCTGGGGGCTGGATAGACGGCGGGGCGGCAACGAACGGAGTGTTCCGACGCGGGGATGTCACTGTTCCCAATTATCTGTCAAGTTGCGAATTCAACGAGTCGTCATCTCCCACAGCTTCAAATTCGCCGTCGACAGCGACCAGCCCAGCAGCCGCCTGTCGTCTGCCGAGAGTACCAGTTGCGCCGGCGGAGCGTCGGCGTATTTGACAAGTGGTTTTCCCGTCGAGGTGTCCCACACGCCATTCCCGTTGAGATACGGGGCCGCGACGAGACCACCATCCCGTGTGACCACCGGACGAATAAAACCAAGGCCGGCGACAAGGCGGGACTGGGTCGTACTGTCGAGATCGAAGTGTTCAATGCCTGCGTTGCCCTGAGCGACAGCGAACTTCGCGCCATGGGAGAGCGAGGCATAGAAGTAGACGCCCTGCGGTTTGGTGAACGCCACCAGTTCCGTCACGGTTCCGTTTTTCAATTGGACATCCAGAATTCTTGGCTGGCAGATCACCCGGACCGATCCCCCGTCTTCGGTCATCGCCGCCCCCAGCACGGCGTTGGGAGGGAGATTGACATGCTCGGCCACCGGCTGCCCCGATTCGAGGCTGTATGTACGAACCGATGTCATTGTCACTACCACCAGCTCCCTGCCATCCAACGACAGCGTGATCGCGTCCGGATTCTCCTTCAACGAGAATTGACGGACGCTCTCCAAGGGGTCGAGCTGCCAGACGTGCGCTTCTCGGTCGGTTTTTCTGGGTCGCTTTGTCAACCCCCCAAACCCAGTGCCCATCCGGTGACAGTTGGCAGTTTGTCAGGCCGCTAGCTCCCACCCCGGTAAAGCTGCGAATCGTTTTCCCTTCTGGAACATTCGCCATCGAGTGATTGATGGCAAGCATATCCAGACCACGTGGGTCACCACCCCCGACCAGCACGCGACCTCCCAGGCCGGCGAGCGCCAGAGCCAAGCCGACACCAGCCGCGACGAGAGCGCGGGTCATCCCCTTGCGATTCACACTGCAACCGGGAATCGCCTCCGCCGGGATGGTCTTGAGCCGTTTGGGAGACAGGCCATGCTCCGTCAACTCCCGCGCGACCTGTTGCGTGTCGACCTGTGGCGGAATTCCGACCGCCACCATACGCCCGGGTATCGCGAGTACCAGCACGGAATAACTCGTACCCAGATCGGTCCCGGCGACAAGTCCGCAACTTTTTATCGCAGAGTACTTCCACTGTTCCGCTTGGTTTCGCGCCCCGAAGATCTTGGTCGTTCGTCGAATCGCCGTTTCATCCAACGAGACCGTCACTTCGACCAGATCGTGCCATACGAAGACGACCAGCGTCATGCAAACGATCATCGCCAAACTCATGGGAATTGCCAAAGGAAATTCCCCGGCCGGCGCGCTCAACAACAACAGCGCCACCACCGGACTGGCGATACCAGTCCCCCAGCCCAGTCCATAGAGAAACCTTGGGCCAATGTCTCGGGCGAGGCGGAAGCGAAAGAAGCCCGGCTGCCGCCAGAACCCGGCGTCACTGGCTCCCATTTTCCGGGCGACTGATTTCCAAAATCCCATGTCGTGTCCTCGAATGTTGCTGGCCAATCCTCGATCGCTAAGGCGGGTGCGTCGCCGCCAACCATCACTCCCCGCGCGCCGCCCGCGTCTCGCGACAGGCGTCAAAGTACCTGCGAAATCCCGCCCGCACGTTGGGCGTCGCGTCATCCAGTGCCGACTCCGCGTCAAGAGGTGTGAGATCCCAGCCAGCCCCGGTTGCCGCATGCGCGGCATGGGCGGCAATCGCCGCGTCGTAGGGGGCGAGGTCCGCCAGCAGTTCGCGCAGCTCTGTTTTTCTCCCCGCCAAAATGCGACGCGCGTAATCGACCGCAGGGGTCGGTCGGCCATCGCCGTCGACATCGAGCCAGACCGCGCCACTCACACCGAACACGGAGGAATTCCAATCGGGTGATGTTGGCTGGTATGGCTTCGACGTTTTCCAATGCAACCCGTCGATCCCCGGGCCAATCGCCATCGCGACCAAGTGCACGTCGTGTCGGGGACGAGGCAGATCCCAGTCACCCTTCCAGAGAATCCCCCGTTCTCGTTTCGTTGAATCATCGGAATCAATCTTCTCCTCGCGAATCAGTTCCCCATTCGCATACAGCCGAACGGTGTGGGCCCGGACCCAATGCGGCCCCAAAACCCGCACACTGACAGTGACCGTCTCCAGGACCGCAGGGACCAATTCTCCCGGTCCGTAACGCTGGTTGACTGTCAGTTCCGCCAGCAGACCGTACGAGACCATGACTCTCCCCTGAACGAAGTTCGTGGTCGCCTCGTCGGGATTCAGATCTCCCGGATCATCGTCTCGCGCTTGAATGTAGGTTCGCCCCTGACCGACAAAGTACCGCGCGACATCGTGTGAGTCGCTCGCCCCGACCGGCGTGATCGAACGACCGCTGTTGAGTTGTCCCATCCAGTCCAACGGCAGCCGCAAAATATCCGACTGCACCGCTCCGGAATTCACAATCTCCATCGCGTTGGCCCGCAACACCCGCCCATCCCGGAATTCCGCGACAACGGCGTTGTACTCCCTCGGCCCAAACGGTCGCACATTCGAATGCAGATCGCGGGCGTGGTTGAGAATCACTCCTTTCACACGCGGGGTGGAGTAGATTCCCGCAAACAGTTGCGTCCAGTCGGTTGTCTTCGAGGCGGCGGGAGTGGCGTCTGAGAGTGTCGGGAATATGTTGAAGTGTCCGAACGGCGTCGTCACTTCGTTCCCCACAACCGGGGTGAAGTGCTTCCGCATCCCCAGCTTGCGGGCGAACGGTTCAAAATCGATGTACTTGTTGTGATCTGTGGAGATCGGCAGTTCGATTCCCTCTCCCGCCAACGTCAACATCCGCTCTTCAATCGTCGCGTCCCCATGCCCCGAAAACGTCAGCGTATGTACGTGCGTGTCACACGCGACCCAACCCTCTGTCGGAACCTCGCGGCGGATCGACAAGGTTGTCGACTTCGACTCCCCCGCTAACAACTCCAAACGCTGTGACGCCAGGGAATACTCAAACCCCCGGCCAGCCGACACTACATATTTCCCAGCCGGCAGCGACAGAACCGCGTTTCCATCCCCCGTATAAACAACTCCCGGACGCACCGCGAGATGTTGATCGCTGGATGTCCCCAGTGATTGCAGTGCGCCGCTGTCGTTGACAATCGTGATTCTCACGGGGATTCGCCTGCCGGTATCGACGTCTAAAACCTCCACCTTGACAGTCGCTTCTCCCAGCACTTCCGGTCGGGGTCGGCGATCAAGGGTCATCTCGCCCACGCGAATGTCATCGGGGGTTTTCGCACCGTTGTCTTGTTCCAGCAGCAGAACGTTGTCGCCGTCGCGCAACACATCCGCCGGCACGCGCAGGGCGACGACCATGTCGTTCTCATCGATCGTCAGTTCGCCCAGCAACCGGTCGTTGAGGCGAATCTTCCACGGCTGCTTCACGTCTTGCTGACGGAAGACCAGTGTTGCTTCCGACGCGTTGCGCTGGCTGATGAATTTCAATTCCAGCCGACTGGACTCGGGAATTGCGGGAAAGTCGCTCCATTCTCGGGGGCCGGCGATTCGCAGGTGGTGCAGCCGGGGGGTGAGGGACAGTGGCGCTGCCGGCTCGGCACCGGGGGAGAACGCGATCGAGGCCAGTACCGTTGCGAACGTGAGGAGCGAGGTGCGGAGGTACCGCGCCACGGGAGGGCGAGGCTCCTGCCGAGCCGCCGCTGCGCTTCCGCACAGCGAAAACCGTTC
>JAPLOC010000886.1:0-762 GCA_026692825.1 Planctomycetota bacterium
CCGCTGCACAACCACATTCCGCAGTTCGGCCTCTCGGCCCACTCGCTGCGTTCGCTGGCCGTGGCACCCACCTTTAGCCGCCAAGCGGGCCGTTGTTTTTTCTAGCTGCCGATCTCATTCACAATCCGGGCGAGGGGGCTGTCGATTTAGTCAATTCGGACACGTGTTTGCCGCAACCGGAGCGACGCCGCGGAGCGTCGTCGCTACAAGACCGACAGCCCCCGAGCCGGATGGGGTCTGGGGCCACGAAACGTCTGATTTGATGCCGTGCGGAGTTTCAATTCGTGCCGCTCACGGTATACGTTCAATTGACCGGGCGCAGTGTCTGCGTCACGCACGGTCCGACATCACCTTGCAGCCGCAGCGCGTGGTATTCACCCCGCTGCCACGCTGGAAGCTGGTCGTCGTAGTGGGGACTTCCGGGACACCCCGATTCGCTTCCTGCGTCCACCGCCCACAGGGTCGCCTGCGGGTCGGACAGGTCCGCGATCATGCGATACCCCGCACCGGACGGTGCCGAGTAGTCTGCCGCCTGTCCGGAATTGCACACCGTCTGCATGTCACCGCGGACGGGCACTCCTCCCCGATCCAGCAGAGACCCCAAATCCCCCCGATCGGTCAGCAGGTGCTTCTGCTGCAACAGGTGCAGCCGACCCCATCCCCAGTCGAGAGGATTCGCTCCCAGCTTTCCGATGATCCACGTCAACGTGGATTCAAACGCTTCGTGAATCGCGCGGCGACGCGTCGCATCGTCCGGGAACC
>JAPLOC010000886.1:786-6054 GCA_026692825.1 Planctomycetota bacterium
GGGAACCAGCCGGCCGAGTCTTCCGACAGCAGCGCCTGGGCAAGTCCGCCGCACGCTCCCGCCGCCAGAGTCGCGGTCTCGCCGGTGAATCGCACTTCAGCGACCCGCTGCGACCACTGGGTGAAAAAGACATTGAACAGCGTCGCACCGATGCGGTCGGGTTCAATGCGACAGTCCCAGGCCGCCAAGTGCCCAGCCGCCTCGCGCACCTGTGGATTCTCAGCCTCCCGCAACACCGTCAGCAACGGCGGAAGACAATCCACCGCCCGTAACGACATCGTGTCGAGCTGCATATCGACCATTTGGCGGTGGGTTGCCTGCGGCTGATCTTCGAACATTTGCCGAATGCGGAGTCCCCGGTAGCAACTCCCCCAGGTTCCCGAGAGGGGATAGGGAAAATCGTCGGGGGCGACCCGGTTGTTCGCGGTGCCAATCCAACCGCGGGGCGGGTTTTCGACATGCGGCATTCCGTCGAATGGAATCAGTCCGGCCCATTGATGGGCGGGATCCCAGCCGGGGCGATAACCGCGTTCCCAGACCGTGCGGATCGGCAGCCGTCCGGTGCATTGGTAGCCGATCTGGCCCTCCACGTCGGCGTACACGACACAAAACGTCGGTACCATCCACGGTTCGGTCGCTGCCCGCAACTCGCTCGCGGAGTTGGCCCGATCCATCGCGAGCAGCGCGGGAATCCAGCCACAGGGGTTCATTCCGAGCCAGCGGAGTGAGACCGGCCCGGTGTCACGCGCGGGGCCCGGGAGTATCTCATCGACGATCGGCCCATTGCGAGACAGCCGCACCGTGCGTTTGATCGTTTCGGCACCGCGAACGACGATTTCCTCGGGAATCTCGCGCCACGGTTCCCAACGGCCATCATACAGAAAGCAGCCGGGATGAGCCGCGTCGGTTCGCTCCTGATAAAGATCGCGCAGCGAGCAGATGTTGTTCGTGATTCCCCAGGCGACTCGTTCGTTCCGACCGAACATGATCGCCGGCATGCCGGCGTAGGTGATCCCCGCGACGTTGAACGATCCCCCTTGCAAGTGGACTTCGTGCCAGCACGAAACGGCGGCGAATGCGATGTGTGGATCGCTGGCGACGAACGGCTTTCCAGTGGTCGTGCGACTCCCCGCGACGACCCAATTGTTGCTCCCGTGCCCCGCGTCGGGATCATTGACGGAGACTCCGACAGGCTGAATTCCGTTGCGTGTCGCGGCGTAGTCCCCCGGGTGCAAGATCGACTCGGCGTCGGCCTCGGCACGCAGAAACGCCTGATACAAGGCTCCCTCCCCCAGCACCCGGCGGGCGAGTTCCGGAATCACAATGACCGGGAATCGCCCGGTCAGGTACCAGCGAAACTCACCGGCGATCGCCAGAGAATCGATGGGACTCCACGGTTCAGGGCGATAATCGAGCAGAGCGAATTCGATTGGCAACCGATCGCCACACGAATCGATAAACGCGTTGACACCCGCCGACCATGCTTCGCACAGCGTGCGGGTTTCGGCAGGAAGATGGTCCCATTCCCGCTGGGCGATGCGGTGCAGTCCGACCGTCCGCGCGACGAGATCCGACTCGACCGCCGATGGCCCGAGAACCTCGGCCAGCCGCCCCATCGCCCGCCGGCGTAATGTATCGAGCTGAAACAGCCGATCTTGCGCGGTCGCGAAACCGAAGCCAAAAAACAGGTCGTTGTCGTTTTCGGCCGCGATGCGCGGAATGCCACATTCGTCGCGAGAGATTTGAACCTGCCGCACGACGGTCGCGGAAACGGGAGAGGTCAAATCGGGGAGGCGGGCAGAGCATTCGGTGTTCCACCAGTCGTCAAATTGCGAGCGTGTCCACGCTTGCGATTGGCAGATCGAGGCGATCGATTCCCCCTGGCCCAGTCGGGCGAGAAGGTCGGCGGACGGGGTGGGAGGCATGGGCGGCGGGGGATTCGAGGGGGCGAATTGTCGTGGTATCCGGATTGCAACGCGAACGGCAGTAAAGCACAATCGGACCGCCAGTACAAAGCGCACGCCGTCGACCACTTCAGGAGAGCCCCATGAGCGAAGGATCCACAGTCGAATCAGCCCGTGCAACAGGGGACGGCTCGACAACCGACGCGTGCATCGTGATCTTTGGCGCGTCGGGAGATCTGACCGCGCGAAAACTGCTGCCGGCGCTGTTCCATTTGTGGGTGGATGGTTACCTGTCAGACCGGTCGCCCATCGTCGGAGCGGCCCGGCGGGCGAAGACCGACGAGGAATTCCGCAACGAGATTTTCGACAACCTGAAGCTGATCAGCCGCAGCGGGGCGGTCGACGCGGCGAAATGGGCCGAATTCTCAAAGCGGCTGTATTACCGGCAATTGGACCTGTCGCGTTCTGAGGAATTCCCGGCGTTTGGCGAATCTCTGTCCGAGCTGGAGCGGGCCGCGGGAATCGCCAACAAGCGGGTTTTTTACATGGCGACAACCCCCGATCTGTTCGTCCCGACCATCGAGTCGCTGTCGCAGGCGAAATTGATCCCCGGGCGCAACAGTGAGCAGGTGTTGCGCGTCGTGTTCGAAAAGCCGTTCGGTCGCGATCTCGACAGCGCCCGCGAACTCGGCGCGAATCTGGGGCGGATGTTGCGGGAAGATCAGATCTATCGAATCGACCATTACCTCGGCAAAGAGACGGTTCAAAACCTGCTGCTGTTCCGATTCGGCAACGCGATTTTCGAACCGCTTTTCAATCGGACGCATGTCGACCACGTGCAGATCACGGTCGCCGAAGCTCAGGGGATGGAGCATGGCCGTGGCGGCTACTACGACAACTCGGGGGCGCTGCGCGATGTTTTGCAGAATCATGTGCTGCAACTGCTGGCGCTGGTGGCGATGGAGGCACCCTCTTCGTTTCGCGGCAAGGAGATTCGAGACGAGAAAGTCAAAGTTCTCGATGCGCTCGCCCCGGCCGCGACTTCGATCGACAAATGGGCGGTCCGTGGTCAATACACCTCGGCCCTGATCAACGGCAAACAGGCGGCCGGTTATCTGCAGGAAGACCGCATTCCGCCGGAGTCCCGCACCGAGACTTTCGCGGCGATGGAGGTTCGAATTGACAACTGGCGGTGGGCGGGGGTTCCGTTCTACTTGAGGACCGGCAAGCGGATGCCCCGTCGGGTGAGCGAAATCGCGATTCAGTTCAAGCTCCCGCCATTGCACTTGTTCAAGACGGTCGAATGCGAAGGGGACATTTGCGAACTGGTCGAAGCCCGGCCCAATCAATTGGTGTTCCGGATTCAGCCGAGCGAATCGATCTCGCTGACCTGCTCGGCGAAGCGTCCGGGAATGCAGTACCAGATTCATCCCGTGAATCTCGACTTCGCATTTGACGAAGGTTTCAAACAACTCGCGCTGCCCGAAGCGTATGAAAGACTCCTGCTGGATGTGCTGCGGGGGGATTCGACGCTGTTCATGCGAAACGACGAACTCGACGCCGCGTGGAGGCTGGTGACGCCAGTCCTCAACGCGTGGGAAGCGTCGCCAGACCGGCCCGAGAGCTACGCGGCGGGAACCTGGGGGCCAGCGGGGTCGGAACGGCTCTTGGCCAGCGCCGGACGGAAGTGGAGATCGCCTTGAGGTGGGAGAGGAACGGGGCGGTGAGACTCATGCACCACGAGAATCGAACACTTCATGGAAATTGACGGCGACGTCGCGATAATTGGCTCGGGATTTGGCGGCGCGTTGACGGCGCTGATCCTGCAAAAACTCGATCTGCGTCCGGTGTTGATCGATCGGGCGAGCCATCCCCGGTTCATCATTGGGGAATCGTCCACGCCCATTGCCGACCTGGTGTGGCAGGATCTGTGTCGTCGCTACGACCTGCCGCGATTGGAACCGCTGTGTGAATACGGGAGTTGGCAACGTTCGTATCCCCAGTTGCCGTGCGGACTCAAGCGGGGGTTCAGTTACTACCGGCATCAAAGCGGTGCCGAGTTCGCGCCGCGCATCGACCATGCCAACGAATTGATGGTCGCGGCGAGCAATCAAGACGTTGACGCCGACACCCACTGGTACCGTCCGGACTTCGACGCCTTTTTGGTGCGCGAGGCGATCGCGGCGCACATTCCCGTTCTGGATCTGACGGAAATCACCGAGATTGTCGATGGGGAGGAATGGCGACTCAGCGGCCATCGCGCGGGGGAGACTGTCCGCATCCGCTCGCGGTTCATCGTCGATGCGTCGGGGGAGGGTGGATTTCTAGCGCGACACCTGCGGCTGCGAAACGAAGTCGCCTCCATGCGGACATCGTCACGCTCGGTTTTCGGCCACTTTCGGGGAGTCGGACTTTGGGAGGACGAATTGCGGCGTGGCAAGGGGCGGATCGGCGATTATCCGTTTCGATGCGACGACGCGGCGCTCCATCACATTGTCGATGGCGGGTGGATGTACGTCTTGCGGTTCAACAACGGCGTGACGAGCGCGGGGGTGCTGCTGGATACGGAGAGGCACCCGCTCGATCTCGGGGTGAGTCCCGAGGACGAATGGCATTCCCTCTTGGGGCGATACCCTTCGATCGCCAGACAATTCGCCGACGCTGAGTTGACCCCGTTGTGCGGCCCGATGCGTCGGACCGGCCGGCTGCAGCGGCGCTGGTCCCGGTTTGTGGGACCGAACTGGGCCATGCTTCCCTTCAGTGGCTACGGCCTCGACGCCCTGCACAGCACCGGCAACGCCCACACATTGCGCGGGATTGAGCGGCTGTGCGACATTCTCGCCGGTCGATTCGGTCGCGACGAGTTGTACGCCGACCTGCAGAAATACGAACGGACGCTGCGTGGCGAAATCGATCTGCTGGATCAGGTGGTGCATGGCTGCTATTCGGCGTTCGCCGACTTTCGGTTGTTCGCGTCGTTTTCGATGTGCTACTTCGCGGGGGCGATCTTTAGTGAAGACCAGCGGCGGAAAGGAAAGACCGGCGCTCACGACGCGATCCTGATGGCCGACCAGCCGGCGTACCGCCAGGTGGTCGACGAGTGCTATCACGAACTGCGGCGACTGTTGTCACTCGGCAGAATCAGCGACGGGCAGGCGGAGGAGTACCGACAGTTCGTGGAGCGGCGGATCGCACCGTACAATCTTGCGGGACTGTGCGATCCGGCCCGGCGGAACCTCTATCCGTACCTGGAAACGGCTCAGGCAGACGTCCTATCCGAGCCGCGCCCGTCAGGAAGCGGAACATAGCGACCGTTTGATCACGGAAACGTTGCGCGGATTTATGATCTACGCGGCCGAAAACG
>JAPLOC010000887.1:0-3504 GCA_026692825.1 Planctomycetota bacterium
TGGAACCTTGAAACCCTGTTAATTTTACTCGCCGATACTTCACGCGACTGCGCGCGGGTGGTCCTTCCTGGCGAGCCGACGGCCATGGTCCTCGTCGAGGTCACGGCCACAGTAGGAAACGAAAGCTGCCTCATCACTGCCCCGCTTTCCGGTCCGGTCTTGGGGGACGTCAGCCTTCGCTCGTTGTTGCCCGCGAAATTGCTCGAAGACCCGAGCTTTCAGAGACCGTGGCTTACCAGCCCATTCTCGCTCGTCCGAATCGAACTGCGAGGCAAAGAGGTGGGCCGTTTTGCGCTCGACCTTCGGCCTTCTGTCACTGGATTCAGGTTGATCATCCAGCGAGACCCAACTCCAGCGGGAGGGACTACCATCGAGTTGGAGATAGAAGTGATACCGGGGTTCGTGGCAGGCCAAGCGATTGAAGTCATGGCCGTTCACTTGAGTTCGGCATGTGCGGATCAGTCTGGCCCCTCCATTCCCGTCCGATTCGGCACGGAGTCAATCGAGCGAGAAGTTGTGGCCTGCTCATTGGATCTGAAGGAGCCGGGTGAGTACCGTCTTGAACTGAGACGGAAGGGGGATCGAACACCCCTCCGTACTCTGGAGGTGACCGCACGTGCCCCATCAATTCCGTTGGGGCATATCACTCTCAACGCATTCCTGGAATCATGGCCCTCAAGTGAACCTGTGCTTGCGAATATGGTTCTCCTGTACAGGTTCCTGCGCACTTTGCCAGAGCCTTGGTGCGAGTTCTCGCTTTACACCGCGATTGACCGGTCTCGCGGAGCACTCCACAACAGACGGACACTCTTGTATCGGCTGGTCGATACCCTTTTCGGCTTTCTAGATGACCCGCCCCGCAATGTGATGCGAGTGGAATTGGTGCAGCCGGAATGCGTTCCAATGGAGATTCTCGCAGAAGTCGGCACCGTCGTGCTGCAACTTCAATTCTACACAGACGAGCCATTGCGGGTTGGTCTGCCGAAATGGGAAGCTGTCCTGACTGAGGCCTGCAAGGATTTCGACCGCTCAGAGGAAGAGCGGGCGTGGCTCGGGATACTTGCCTTGGCCGCTGGCAATCTCACTGGAATAGCAAGACCCATGACGTCCGTCCTCAAACGGTACACAAGCGCGGTTGTCAGACCCTACTTCCCGTGCCGAGATGACTTCCTGAATTTCCTGCAGGGCCAGACGGTGCCGGAATTGATTTCGAAAGGAACAAAGTGACTGATCCCGCAGAATGCTCTGCAATGCCGAATTCGTCAGAGGACCTCGATCGAATACTGGTTGCGGTGTGCGCGAACATCACCGTGGGCGGCGCTGAGCTCAAGGAGTCGGTTGCTCGACTTGAACAAGCGTTGAGGGCAATGTTTCGGAAGGATGCCCTTCAGCAACTCGTATCCCGTATCGCCAGTGCGGCATCATCGCACGAGAACGCATTTGGGCTATTCATTCGCGCGCTTCAGCAGGTACCCGGGCCTGTGGCCCCTGAGACGGCAATCCGTGGGCTCCTCCTAAGGAAAACAAGTGTTGAAGATGACCACCTGCTCTTCGACGTTATCGTCTGGTGCCTAGCGCCCGATGCGGTAAATCCGGAGGGTACCAAAAAGGGACAGGCTCCCGAGGTCGTTGTTTTTTCGCCACCACTGTTTCGTGACCTGAAGCGTAACTTAGGGGAACGATTCCCCCTGCTCGGGGTGCATGTATGGGACCGGGCTATCGGCCAAAGGAACAACGCCATGTGGTGTGAGGCTTGGGCCCGTTTTTCCATGAATGTCCTGCAAGCCGCAATCCCGATCGGAAAGGATCAACGTCGCCAAATTTCGGCGGAATACGTGAGGCGAATCTGTCAGGCCGATTCTGGATCCGCTCGCAGAATCCTCGCTCTTATTCTGTTCCTGCAGGAGGAATTGGGCCCTTTGGAAGACGAGGTGGAATACCAGATTCGATCCTCCCCATTGGGGGCCGGTCTGGCTCGACAGGTCAGCGTACTGCTCCCAGAATTGAAGCCAGCAGCTGGTTTCACGGGGCAATCTCCGGGCCGTCCCGCTTCCGCAGTCGATTCCATCAATGCAAAGGTTGCATCCAAAAATGAGTCAAATGCGGTAACAGACGGCGAGACTGGCTTTGAAGACCTTCCAGTAGCAATGGTTGTCGGCTTGAAGTCCGTTGTTTCCAACATTCGTTCGCTGGTCAAGACTCAAAGTAAGTCGATGGATGAGCAGGTCATGCTCCGCCGTCAACTTAGCGACGAAGTTGATAGGTTGAGACTCGGAACTGAAGTCTCAACAGGAACTGGAAAAGGAGCGAACTGCCCTCCGGCAGACTATGGGAGGTCTGGAGAAGCAACTACGGACGGCGCAGGAGGATTACGAGCGCTTGTCGCACCGTTCGCAACAGGAGTTGGGAGAAATTCGACAGCATGTCTTGGACGGGCTGCGCATGGATCTACGTGATACATGGGAGCTGATGGCTCGGATGCTCGATATGATCTTGAAGGGTCAGCGAGACCCGCGTCTTCTTGTGGGTGTCTGGAATCAGTTGGACGAGATCGTTTGGAACAGACTGGGTGCAGCCGGATACCCGGTAGACGAACCATTAACTTAATAGCTAGGTCACCATTCTCTGCCTCGTATCGTACGAACGCAGCACAGAAACACCGTGGGACAATACCACGATGAGCATCAGACCAAGGGTCAGGGGATATGCACTGGATCGGCATCGATTTCGGGACCACCAATTCGGCGGCAGCGATGATTGAGCAGCAGAGTTTTGCTGAGACTCTTGGCGGCCCATCGAGGGATCTTCCTTTTCCGTCGATGATTGCCTTTCATCAGGAAACGTTTCAGTTCGGGTTCGATGCACTCAGGGCGTCGCTTACCGACGGAGACAGCAACCTCATTGTCACTGGCCTCAAGCCGCAGTTGGGTCGAACACCTGAGATTCGCGTCGGCCCTAAGGTTTTTGAAACTGAGAAACTCGTCACCGACTACTTGACGTACCTGGTCGGACGGCTATTCGGTGGGAAACATGTGCCACGCCCGCTGGGGGCCGTCATTGCTACTCCAGTCGAATTCCGTCCCGCCCACCGGCACTCACTGCTGAGGGCCGCGAGGGAAGCGGGAATCTCTCAGGTCGAATTCGTTTACGAGCCCACCGCAGCGGTATATTCTGCCGTTCAAGGGGGCGACTTCCCGAGTGGGCCAGTCGGGGTGATCGATTGGGGTGGGGGCACCGTGGACATTACAATTGTTCGTTGTTCCAGGAGCCCTGATAGGATCGAGGATCTAAATGTGAATGCCCGCAGCGAGGGCCTCGGCGGACGGGACTTGGATCTGCGCATTCTTTCGGTGGCACTCTCGCGATCAGCCGATGCCCAGAACTGGTTTGATTCTTCGAATCGAAGCGTACAGAGCTCGATCCTCAGCCGTCTCGAGCGTGGCAAAATCGCCTACCTCAGCACCGGTTCCCTAGGCAGAAACGTGGCTTTTTGGCATCAGGACC
>JAPLOC010000887.1:3537-7444 GCA_026692825.1 Planctomycetota bacterium
AGAGAATTCGGCGACTGGCCGTAGAAACTACGGTACGTGCCAGACTCGCCGTCGAAGATATCTCTCATTACCTGCTTGTCGGTGGACCTCCTCAGTCCGCCCTTGTACGTCGCAAGCTACAAAACGTATGGCCTCAAGCGCGGGAGATGGTGGTAGAAAACAGGCAACGAGCAACTGTGCGCGGGTGCGCGCTTCTCGCGGAGCGGGGCTTTGAACTTGCGCTGGCTGCCGATATTGCCGTCAGGCAGTTCAATGACCGGCTCCACTACGTTCTCCGAAAGGGGCAGCCATTTCCCCGGATTGATGGGAATTTACGTTACCAAGAGTCCAAGTACCGCGTCACGGACCTGTCCGCCCCGCAGGCAGTCCTCGAATTAGGCTATATTCCCGACCGGGGAGATTACGAGCCGCTAGAGATACTCTCTGTACCCATTATGCACCAACGCGATCCTGACCGGAGAACCGCTATCCCATATGACGTCTGTCTCAGGGTCGGACTCAATGAATTCCTTTACGTCACTGCCACCGCCTTCGGACGCATCCAACTGGATGATTCGGGAATTTGTGAGGAAGTCCGGGAACAGGTCGAGCTCGGCCGAATTCCAATGGCATTGGTGCCAGGCTCGCGGAGGGCGACCAAATGACCGACATTCAGTCTAATGTTCGAATTCGCATCAATGTGGTCAGTTTCGACGATTTCATTGGAGATGTGACTGCATTTCAGCGATCGCTGAGCTGGGAGGAGCTGCATCAGTACGTGTGGCTTTATTGGATGAACCGTGAGACTGAGGTGATGGCCAGCCTGACACCGTCACAGCGCGCGGAGCGGAAGCAGTTCGAGGATTTTAGAATTCGCCTTGTTGATCCGTACAGTAGAATCTGCGATCAATATCGGTTTCTCCTTCGGCCGGTTCGCCCAGTTATGGACGAAGGCGCGGCCCAGCGGGAGCAGGTTCCGGAGGCGTCGGTTATACAGCCAAATGATCCGACAGAGTCACGTCCCACATCTGTGAACATCCAGGACCGGGTCACACTCGCACCGCTGACAGCCCGTCAATTGGTGATCGCTCCCCCGGGAACGGGAAAGACTCATACGGTCATTCAGCGCCTTGTACATCTGGCAGGACCGGATCTCCTGTGTGGCGATCTCACTCCCGTGCTGATCGTGAGTTTCTCACGCGCAGCCGCGGCAGAGCTATGCCAGCGGCTCGCCCTCGAGACGATGCGTCGCCAAGGGGCGATATATCAGCAACCGCGGATCTCAACCCTTGACTCGTTCGCGGGTAGCGTCCTCAGTTTCGTGCTACCGGGACGAATGACTGAGGGATACGACGAGAATATTCGCCTGTTGGCAGCAGTGCTGGAAGGCCAGGAAGGCATTACGATTCGCGACCAGGTGGTCCAGCTCGTCCGCCAGCGCATCCGGGTGGTCGTGGTCGATGAAGTGCAGGACATTGTAGGGGTACGTGCCCGGCTTGTGTGCGACCTGCTCGCGGCGCTGGCCGGCACAGAGCATGGGGTCCTGATGCTAGGCGACCTTCGCCAGGCGATTTATGGATTTCAGCTTCGAGACTCCGCGATCCCATGGCAGGAAGAACAATCAATGGACGCCTACTGGCTGATCCGGAAGGTGGCGGGGCTCTACGAAGATTTAGAGAAGATTTCCTTCTCGCAGCAATACCGGTTCAGTCCATCCTGCCAACGTTTGATGGCCCGATTGGAGGCCGCGATGGATGATCCGGTGGGCAAGATGCTCCCCGGCGAGCAGCCCGATCGGGCCGTGCTCCGGGAATGTCTGGAGGAGCTGCCCGTACTGGAAGATCCAATTGAATTGGCCAACGAAGATGCCAAGCGGGAACGTATCGCCATCCTGGCTCGCACGAACCGGGAGGTGCGGAAGTTGGAGGTGGGTTGTTCGCAGATCCTGCAGCGGTTTGGCAGGAAATTGCGCGTGGTGGGCCGAGCAGCGGGGCGAGGATATCCCGGTTGGATCGGGCGAGTGTTCGGAGGGGCCAACCCACCCGGGCGATTCACTCGCGAGGGGTTCCTTCATGCGTATGCGACGCGAGTCTCCGGGGATGCTAGGGAGGCAGAGGAACGACTGGAATGGCTGGTCACCGCATTCGGTATCAACAAGGATGGATTCCCGCAACAAGAGATCACCGACGGGATCAAGCGGAATCCAGATGTGCCAACCGACCTTCGAGAACAGCCGCGACCTGGAGAGATCTGGATTTCGACAATTCACCAAGCAAAGGGCCGTGAGTTCGACACAGTCGTGATTGCGAACCTCAATCAAATTCTTGGGAATCATGGAACGGATCCCGAGGAATGTCGCGTAGCGTATGTAGCAGCTACTAGAGCGCGACGGAACGTCTATCGTTGTGCGGGGCGTTACTGGCTTCCTACCATATTTGACTGGGAGTTTAAATGGTTTGATCGGATTAGAATGTGTGATCCGAGCCACCTAGACGAGCAGTCATGGCACCAAGCGCAGGATGAACTGTGGCGTGCCTTCCGAGGCCTTGGCCGATTGCGCATGCACCATACCGGCAATGGAGAGTTTGGCTTGGAAGCCGAAGCTGCGGGCGGGAAGACAATTCTAAAGTTGCCTCCTGAGTTTACACACAGTTTTCTGCGCTTCGCGCGCGAACGCCTGCGGATCGACGCCCCGCTGGATTGCGAGTACACTGTGCGAATAACCGACCTGCGAACCGTTGCCACAGGGAATCAGACTGTGCCCTTGATACTGCTTCCGGAACTGTCCGGAAGAATCGAAAGGATAAGCTAGTTTCATGAACATGAATGGGTATTTGGAGGCTCGCGAATCCCTTGTCGTTGAGTACCGTAGGTCGATGGTCGGACCTGGCACGGAAGAAGAGCTGCTGGTTGATCCCCCGTCCCGCACCTACATTTGTGGCGCTCTACGGCCAATCAACTCGCAGGTAGGCGAAGAACAGAATGACGAGCTTCAAGAGGGGGACTCCGAGGCGTCGATGGAGGGTATCCCATCGCTGATCAACGCAATGTGGCCGTCGGCGATGGGCATGACCGTGCATGTCAAGCCGGGGGTTGAACATGTGCGGTTGAGAATCCGTCTCGCTCTGTATAAGCCAGTAGTCGAGGAGGAGTCAGAGTTTAAATCCACTGACGCGCACGATACGGGCCCTACGCCCTCACCCACGATGGGGGGGCTACTCGCGTCGCTGACGCCCCCCCCATCCCAAGCAGAATCCGGACAGATGAAAGCGGAGACAGCTTCGCGGAAGGAATCAGCCAAGCGGCCAAGGGTCCAATGGAAGCGGGTCCCGCTGTCGGGCAGTTGGGTAATTCGAGTCGCAGGCCCCGTTAACGAGGAACTCCAACCACGCCCGTTTGTGGAAGAGGCAGAGCCGGCATCGGGATTGGCTCTCGACATCCGTCGGCACGACCACGGACAGGGTGCCCCTAAACTTCTTACCCTAACCCTGATTAACCGCAACCAAGTAGCGGAGGATGAGTGGGAAAAGTGGGAACAATCAACTGTTTTCCAGCCGGTGCTGGAGGTGACAGCCGGGGAGGGGTATGATCCGGAAGCCTTCGTCGAGCCGCCGGCCGGCGCCGGCCGGCGGACCGACCCCGATTTCCTCCAGCATCTCCTACTGTACCGTCACGCGAGAGATTTCGCGACCGGGCACGGATGCGCGACGGCTTGGGCGCGGACAAGCGATGTCCACGCAACCGCCACTCGGATCTGGTCCGAGTTCATTCCCGATGTTACGCTCCCGGAGCTCCGGTACGACCTATTCGAGGCAGAGCAGGGGCCGGAGGGGGTGCGGTTGCGTGAGGGGGTGCAGCAGGCCCTTCCGAAAGGGTGCCAGACTGACCCCCCCGGTGACATTTTCGTGATGCGACACCTTGCCGGGGG
>JAPLOC010000888.1:0-311 GCA_026692825.1 Planctomycetota bacterium
GACACGCTCGTCGAACGACTGGCAGGCCCGGCCGAGTTGCGGCTGCATCCACCGATGCCGCGCGAGGTCGCGCTGGAGACCAACGAGTCGTGGGAAGGGAACTCGACCAACTACGTCACCATGTTTCAGGACGGCGACAAGTACCGCATGTACTACCGCGGCAGCCACTTTTCCTATCTCGGCGGCAAGGACCGCCCGAACACGCGCGACGTCTATTGTTATGCCGAAAGCTCGGACGGCGTGCATTGGTCGAAGCCGGAGCTGGGGCTGTTCGAATGGAATGGCTCGAAGCAGAACAACATCGTGTGGGA